>CAMORJ010000068.1 GCA_946623775.1 uncultured Bacillota bacterium
GTGGCAGGGGCAGAAGGAATCGAACCCTCATCAACGGTTTTGGAGACCGCTGTTCTACCATTGAACCATGCCCCTAGGGCGCTCTATGGCGCAACAGGGATTATAAACTTTCCCTACACTGCGGGCAAGGGATTATTCATCGCGGATGCGCGGCTTTGCTTTCCTGCGCTCCTGCCTGGAAAAGCGTACTTCTTCTTTGACGCAGCGGAGCGAGTTCAAGAACGGAAGCACCTCAAGACGGCCTAGCATCTCGCCGACGGACAAAGTCCATAGCAATACGAAGGACTCAGACGGGTAATCGACACGGTATGCATGGAAGTCACCCATGGACAAGCCCGTGTTCGACATGGCGGAAGCGACGTCAAACGCGGCGTACTCCACGCCGTTATCGCCATTATAGAAAGGCAAGAACGTCAAAATGATGATAGATGTTAGATAAATTGCTATAAATAACACCGCATATCGGAACGCCTCGGAGGAGATTTCTTTATCTAATTCCCTTATTTTGCCGTAGCGGAAGATCAGGTTCGGATGCTTCTGGTGAGACGAATCGAAGCGATGGACGATGGAATGCCATAGGTCCTTGCCCATGATGACGATCCTATACATCTTAATACCGCCCGCGCACGAGCCAGCTCCACCGCCCATGACCATCAAGATGGTGCAGATAATCAATAGAGGTTTGCCCATCTCCAAGAATCTCGTAAGCGAGGTATTGCTGAAGCCCGATGTGGTGAATGAGCCGACGACATAGAACGCGGAATCCCTGAGATTGCTGGCGGCGTTGTCAAAGAGCGCAGTTCCATTCGCACGGGATAAGTATGCGCAGACCGCCAAGAACGAAACCCCAATCGCAAGCACGCCCATGAAGACCATGTACTTGATTTCCGAATCGCGGAAGAACTTGCTCCATTTGCCGCGGAGCAGGAACGTATGAAGGACGAACGAGATGCCAGAGAGGACGACTAAGAACATAATGATGATTTCGATTGCCACGGCATTGCAGGGAAACACGCCATTCAAGGCGGTCGTGCCATTGAATTCGCGGAATGAGGCAACCGAATGCGAACGGGTCGACATGCCTCCGCCGGACAATGCGCACATCGAATGGCAGATGGCATCAAACGGATCCATGCCTGTGAAGAACAAGGCCAAAGCCCCGACGATCGTATAGCCGGTGTAAATCGCGAAGATCAGCTTCGCCGAGCGGGAAAGGTTAGGCAATAGTTTGTCGCTATGACCTTCGCCGACATACAAGGCGGTGCCATTTTGCCCGCCTAGGATAGTGGACAAAAGAAGGACCAAACCGCAGCCGCCGATAAATTGCATCAAGGAACGATGGAAGCAATACACATGGGGACAGAACGCATCCTCCACATCCACAAAATCCGTGAAATTGGTCATGCCGGTGGTCGAATATGCGCTGGACGCCTCGAAGAATCCGGCGGTGAAATTCATCTGGGTGCTGCCAGGATAGAACACTTCCGCCAAGAAGAAAGGCAGCGCGCCGCTGACAAGAGCGAGGATCCAAGTCGTTGCAAGAAGAAGGGAGTCCTCGTAGCGTTCAAAGCGAACTCGCTCTCTCTTGAACAGAAAAATGAAGTACAGAATCAAACCCAAAAGGATGTTTCCGCCGCCGACGACCGAGAAGGGCAAAACGGCGGCTGTTTCATCGCGGAAGAAAGGCAGAACCAATAACGGCAAGAATGAAATAAAGCCGATGAAAATGGCGAAAATACCAAGATATCCCAAGACAAGGCTCAAGCCTTTGACTTTTTTTCGTGTTAGTTTGATTTTCATCAATAACCCAACTGGTTCGTTAATTGTCTTTAACGCTTCGTCGCGGTTGGATTGAATTCACAATCCAAGATACGGCATGCGCGCATTGTATCCCCCAAGAGCCACTTAAGCAAGGGTTTCTCAAATGAGAGAACCCTTACATCTCGAGCAGTTCGCGCTCGGCTTGCCTCTTCTTTTTGTAATAAATCGCCTCATCGCGGACATTCCTTATGGAATTGAAAATCGGGATAATCTCGAGTCGTCCCAAGATCATGACGATGGAAAGCGTCCACGACAAAGCAATCCATGCTTGTGGATTCTCTGCCGAATACAAAACGAAGTCATCGAGACTCGTGCCGACATTCGCGATTGCGGAGGCGACATCGAAGCAAGCGTTCTCCACCCCGAATCCGGGCAAGAAACACACGATGATGATCGCGGCGAAATAGACGAGCAAGTACATCGCCATATAGGTGAATGATTCGATGACCTGGCCATCGGTGACCTCATTAATCTTGCCATAACGATAAGACAGGAATGGCGATCTCTTATGCGGCGATTCGAAACGATGGACGATGGAGAAGCGCATCTGCTTCATGACGATGATGAGGCGGTATATCTTCAAACCGCCAGCGGTAGAACCAGAACCGCCGCCGATGACCATGAGCAGCGTACAAATGAAGATGAGCGGCTTGCCGAGTTCTTTCAAGCGCTCAATCGATGTATTGGCAAAGCCTGAAGTCGTGAATGAGCCGACGACATAGAAGGACGAATCCCTAAGCGCTGCGCCGGAATTATCGAAGAAGCCTCCAGCCCCAGCCTGATAGGCATAACCAAGGACGGAGAAGAACGCGGCGATGATAGCTCCAAAACCCACGAAAATCATGTAACGGGTCTCGTCATCTCGTAAGAATTTCTTGAATTTGCCTGTCAGCAAGAAGACATGGAGAACGAAGGAAATAGCGGACAAGCAGACAAGCACATCGATGATGATTTCGACCGCCAAAGTGTTGCAGGGAATGATTCCATTCAATGTCGTGGTGCCTTCGAATGCCCGGAACGCGGCGATGTTGGCGGATCTGGTGGACATGCCTCCGCCGGCAAGGGCGCACATCGAATGGCAAATGGCATCGAATGGGTCTAGACCCGCGAAGAACAAAGCCACCGCTCCGACAAGGGTGTATCCGCTATAGATTCCGAAGATGAGCCTCGCGGATTTCGAGAGGTTCGGAAGCAGCTTATCGTTATGCCCCTCGCTGATATAAAGGGCGGTTCCGTTTTGCCCTCCAAGAATTGAGGAAAGCACCAAAATCAAACCAATGCCCCCGATGAATTGCATCCAGGAACGATGGAAGCAGAACACATGAACCGCGAAGTCGGACCCGGAATCCAAGAACCCGTCGAAGGCGGTTAAGCCGGTTGATGTATAGGCGGATGCGGACTCGAAAAATGACGAGGAGAACGTCATAGAGGAATGCCCAGTCAAATGCGCGATGAAGAACGGCATCGCGCCAGAAAGAATCGCGGCGATCCAGATGAGAGTCAAAAGCATCGCATCCTGATAACGCAAGAAGCGAGTCGGCTTACGGCCCTTCAAAAGGATGAGGTATAGAACCGATCCGAGGAGGACATCAGCCCCTGCGGGGACGGCGAAAGCGAACCAAGCATCGGCTTCATTTGGGTAGAAAGCCAAAATCACTAGCGGAATAGCCGTAATGATTCCGATGAACACCAAAAATAAACCGAGATAACCAAATACCAGCCTAGGGCCGCTGGCGGTTTTTATCTGCTGGTCCGTTGAGCGCACCATTATTTCTTTTCTGCTTCGGCTTGCACAAAGTTCAAGATCTTCCGCTGGTTCTCGGTGGCGGTGACGATCAAAAGCGTATCACGCGGCTTCAGCTCGATGTCGCCGTTAGGGATGATGAGCTGATGAGAACGATAGATGGCGGCGATGGATGCGTATTTCGGGAAGCCGATCTCCTTGATTTTCTTGTTCGCGATCTTATGGCGGGAGAGGATGACCGATTCGATGATTTTGATTTTATCGTTGTCCAAAGACAAAGTGCGAATCAATGATTCGACGGACGATTCGCTGCGGATGGTCTCCGCCAAAAGGTAGGTGGAGGAGATGGGCGAATCGATGCCCAATTCGCGGTATAGCTCAACGTTTTTAGGATTGGAGACCAAGCAGATGCATTTCTTGGCGTTGAAGACGCGTTGGGCCAAGACGCAGGAAGCGTAGTTATCGGTGTCTCTATCGCACAAGGCGATGAAGATATCCGCATCGTATGCCCCCGCTTCTTCCAAGACGTACTTTCTCCAGGGCTCGCCGACGTAGACCGGGACGCGGCAGCGCTTCAGAATGCGGTCCGCCTCCGCGGCGTCGGGGTTGATGATGATGAGTTGGTTTTCCTTCCCTTTGAACATCGTGGTGATGAACTCGGCCTGGGAAGAGCCGCCGGCAATGACGATTTTCATTCTCCATCATCTCCTTGCTGCAAAAGGGAAAAGCGATCGCGGGAAAGCTGGAAGGGGTAAATCGCCTTGATGGGCATGCCCTGAATCAAGAAGCCTTTCTCGGGATCGTCGAAACGGACGTAAATATAGGGGATATTGTATTTCGCTAGGCAAAGGTGGGCCAGGTAGAGGTTCACGTTGTCGTCCCCCGTGGTCAGAATCAATTCGCGGGCATCGCGGATGCCGGCATCTTCGAGTTCATCGATCTCGGTGGCATCGCACGCGATGGTGTAGCCAGAAAAAGACTCGCTCAGTTTGGTGAACGCGTCTTTTTTGGGGTCAAGGACGATGACGTCTTCGCCCTGGGAGGATGCATAACTGGCAATGGATGCGCCTAATCTTCCGCATCCCACGACAATGGTTTTGTTTCGCATAGTTAGTTACCTTCGGAGAAGGATTATAGCACCTCCTTTAGAGGTGGCAAGTTTTCAGAGGGATGCAGCTTATCGATAAGCTCGTATTTCGGGTACTTCGCGGTGAGCTCGGCATACTTGGCTTTGGTATCTTTTTTCTTCAGCCCCTTGAACCCCAAATCGCGGTATCTCGTGAGGCACCACTTCACATATTCGAAGGTGGCGGCGGTCATGTAATAGTATTGGCTGTGCGCCAGGAAATACTCCAAGGTTGTCTCGGGCTTGAACTGATCCGGATTATAGGTTTTCGAGGCCGAGAGCATATCGCAAACGTATTCGGTGGCATAGACCCAAGGCATGGTGCAAGCCACGAGGTTGCCTTGGAAAAAGTCGGTCCAATATTCCCAATGATGCTTGTTGCGGGAAGTATGGTGCTGGCAGATATAGCTGAAATAGCCATGCCTCAAACGCTCCTCGTAAACCGGAGAGCGATGGCCGTTATAGAATTCGCTGCTCCAATGGAATTCCGTATAGCCGTATTTGCTCAGGTCATGGCGGAGGCAGTGCCAAAAGATGCCGCAATGGGAGGCATTGCGAATCACCTGATGACGATGCTTCGTGATGGTTCTTAAATGAGAAAAGAAGTGACCCATGTATCAATTATTCCTTCAAAATCGCCTCTAAAGCCTCACCGATATCATCGCGGATCACATAATCGGCAACCCTATCGAAATCAGTCGGTTCCTTATTGATCATGACGATGGCTTTTCCTTTGAAATAGGATGGCATCATCGCGATGGGATAAACCTTCATCGAAGTTCCTCCGACGATGAGCAAATCGGCATAATTCACGGCTGCGGCGGAATTGGACAAAACGTCTTCGTCGAGCGATTCGCCATAAAGGACCACGTCGGGCTTCAGCACGCCGCCGCAGGAGCAATGGGGAACGCCCACATGGGAGATCTCGCTCAAGGAGTAATGCTTGCCGCAACGCTGGCAATGATAGGATTCCGTGGTGCCATGGGCTTCCAATACCCTCTTCGATCCCGCTTTTTGATGCAGGCCATCGATGTTCTGGGTGATGATGACGATATCGTTTGGCCGACGGCGCTCGAATTCCGCCAAAGCGATATGGGCTTTATTCGGCTTCGCCTCAAAATTTACCATCGTCGAGAAATAGAAGTCATAGAAAACTTCGGTCTTTTCCATGAAATACTCATGGGAAAGCATCACTTCATAGGGAACGCCGTATTTGCTGTGGATGTTGTACAGGCCCTGCGGCGAACGGAAATCCGGGATTCCCGATCCGGTCGATACCCCTGCTCCGCCCAGGAAAACGATGCGCTTGCTCTCTTTTACAAGGCGTCTAATCTCTTCAAGAACCTTTTGTTCCATGGATGGCCTCCCCGACTTTATCAAACGGCAAATGCTGGAACGTGATCATATCGGCCAATCCGCTCGCATGGGCGAGTTGCTCTTCCGTCTCGATGGTCCAAGTGTTGACCAAGCCGCCCTTGCTCCTATATTTGATGACTTTGTCATTGTCCAGCATCACGTCTTCTATATCCAAATATTCGAAGAAACGCAAAGCGGCCAAGATGTCAGGGCGCTTATTGTAGATGAGCAAGCCTCTCGTAAATCTCTTTTTGCTGATGAAAAGCAAAGAGCGCGGGTCAAAGGAAATGATGGTGATGGTCTTTGTGTTCCTGATGCCTTTCAATGCCTCCATGGCTTTCTTTGCAAGCGCGCGGAAGTTGCCTTTATAGGTTTTCAGTTCCACCACGATCGGAACGGATTCGTTGTTGAGCTGCAAGACTTCGTCGAAGGTAGGGACGACCTCGCCATCAAGCAGCCGGTAATCGCGCCTGATTTCTTCCATCGTCAGTTCTTCGATGATTCCCTTTTTCCCAGTGGTTCTTTCTAGCTCGCTGTCGTGGCAGACAATCAACTGTTTGTCGGCGGTCAGATGGATATCGAGCTCAAAAGCGGAGCCATGCTTAATGGCCTCTTCGAACGCCAGCAAACCGTTTTCGGTTCTTCCTTCGCCCCAGTATCCGCGATGGCAGATGCCTTCAAATAGGCGGGGGTCGAAATCTTCTCTTTTAACTTTGCTCATGGAAAGAATTTTAATTCTTTTTCTTCATTGGTGGGAGATGCGTTTTGCATTAAGCAAAAAATCGGATCGATAAAATCCTGAAAACAATGGGGGCGTGCATCGGTTTTACTTCGGAATCGAGCCTAGCACTTTTTTGAATTCATCGGGTATCCGCTTCATGGCTTCGTTGAAGATGGAAAGCGGAATCTCTTTGTAATAGGCCTCTGCAATCGGGCATGCGATGGCGGCCAAGGTGTCGCAGTCCCAGCGGATGGCGATGCAAGTTCTCAAGCAGTCTTCAAATGAATCGCTATGCAAAAAAGTCCATAGGGCTTGTGGAACAGTAACCTGGCAGATTTCATCGCCATGGCCTAAATATGCAACCATCCAATCATAATCCAATTTCGCGATGGATGGATATTGGTCTAAGGCATATGCGCCGATTTCTTCTTTGGTGGCGCCATGAAGAGCCATATAGATTGCCATGGCTGTGACTCTAGCCCCTTTTATGCCTTCGGGATGATTGTGCGTTGGGGAGGTTACAATGTCGGATAACGCATACACGTCCTCGATGCTTTTGGCAAAGTATGGAACGGAAGAAACGCGCATGGCGGATCCATTTCCATAGGAGTTATATGGCTGCGGATTGTCAGAAAGCATCCAGCCCAGGAACCTTCCGCCATATCCGGCTCTTGGATAGGCTCTAGCATATCTATGGAGCGTTTCCGTGGCGTCGCTTTCGCCATCCATATGCAAAAGATAGTCTGCGACGGCTACCGTCAGAACGCTATCATCGGTGAAACGTGAATTCGGATGAAATAGAATGGCGGATTCTTTGGTTTCTTTCGGCCCATGCAAAAACTCGTAATGCGAGCCGACGATATCGCCGATCACCGCACCATAGC
>CAMORJ010000069.1 GCA_946623775.1 uncultured Bacillota bacterium
TCTGAAAGCGAACCCCAACGGGCAGATGAAACTCGCTGCCAAAGCATAAGGCGATTGCGCCTTTGCCGGCTGCTTGAAAAACCGCTGACTTACAAAAGCACCGAACCCAGCATGGATTCGGTGCTTTTTTGGAGGCCCCCCTCACCCCTAAATAACTTTGGAGCGCTTTTTTATTCATGCCTTAGGCAAACTAGATATCTAGATATATAGCAAGAGATAAAAAAGAGACATAGGAACAAACGTGCTGTTTTAACCTTGTAATACAAATAATTTGTATATACAATTTGGAGAGAAAGGAGATGCTCTTATGAAAGATAAAATGGTGTGCTTCCGGGCGGATCCGATTACATTAGAAGAAGCGAAAAAGATAATTGTTGGAGAAGGGCAAACCCTGTCCGGGGTTTTAAATTCTTATTTAGCCGAAATAGTCCGCAAGGGAGGTTTTGGCTTTTCCCCGCTTCCTGAGAGATCTTCTTTCGCGGAGAATACCTACCCTTTTGGCTATTTTTCCTTTTTGAGGGGGCTAGAAGCCGGAGAATTTGCCGATGTTGATTTGCTTGCTGCTGACGAAGCGCCGGAGGATGTGAATCTATGAAGTATCTGCTTGACACGAACATCCTCTCTTATCTTCTTAAAGGCAAGGGAAGCAATATCGTAAATAGACTATCCTCCATCGATTCCAAGGATATTTATGTCCCAAGCATCGCCTATTCCGAGCTGCTTTTCGGCGCACAGAAGGCAGGGAATCAAAAGCTTGCGGCCGCGATAGAAAAAATGGTGAGTCCTTTCAAAATCGTTCCTTTCACGCGAAAAGAAGCTTCGGCCTACGCCTCCATACGAAGCGATTTGGAAAAGAAGGGAACTCCGATTGGAGCGATGGACCTTCTCATCGCCTCCATTGCCATTGCGGGCAACTATACATTGATTTCCCACAATTGCGATGAGTTCAAACGCATAGATTCCTTGCTGCTTGAAGACTGGCTTTAAACAAAAAGGCATTTCGCCTTTCTAGAGGTTCAAGCACTTATGATAAGGGCTGCGGGCAAGCGTGGTTTTCCCTGTTTTGCTGACAAATCAACAAAAGATAGATTTCATCGATACTATTTATGTATTCAACCAAGCAATTTGCACGGATTGGATAAAAAATGATGTGTAAATTTGCACGGATTGGAGTTTTTTATGGAACGTCTTGCGTTGGATAATCTAATAAAATGGGACAAAACCCTAGGAGAAAACCGTTGATGGTTTATGGCGCTAGACAAGTTGGGAAGACATACTTGATCAAAGAGCTTTTCGCCAAGCGCTTCTATCCAGGCAAGGCCATCTATAAACGGGCTTTTTGAAAGGGTCCCTATAAATTGCTTCCTTTGCAGAACGCTGAGTCCGCTAAGTCATTTGGCAGCCCTTTCCGCATGCTAAAATGCGCTTTCAGCGTTCAATAATGTGCAACGGTTACACGTTTTTGCATTCAATAATGTGCAACTGTTACACGTTTTAGCATTCAAAAACGTGCAATTGTGTAGTAATATATAAACGCGAATATCAGGAGGGAAGAGTAAAATGTATCGAAGAATCCTTGATTTTCTGAACAAGTGGAAAGCGGATGAATACCGAAAGCCGCTTATTCTTCATGGAGCCAGGCAAGTCGGAAAGACTTATGCGCTGAAAAACCTGTTCGCCCCATCCGCCTTTCCCAAAAGCATCTACGTTGATTTCCGGCGCGATGCCGACGTGAGGAGATTCGTGAAAAACCATCCCGATGCGAAGGAAATCATCGATTACCTTTCCTTGCGGTTCAATGCGTCCATCGACAAGGACACGCTTTTGATTTTCGATGAGGCGCAAGAAGCGGTCCAGATACTGACGGCCGCGAAATACTTTGCCCAGGATTTTCCCGAAATCCCCGTCATCATCACCGGTTCCTTGGTCAGGCTGCGCTTGCGCCAAATCGAAATGGAGGAGAAAGGCGGAGCGATCCGCCCCGATCCTGAAATCGACCGAAACCATCAGGATGGCCACAATAATTTCCTTTATCCCGTGGGGAAGGTGCAATATGCCGATTTATATGCTTTGACGTTCGACGAGTTCCTGCTCGCCTACAATCCAAAGCTTTATGAGGCCGTGAAGCAATCCGCTTTGCGCGAGGAGCCTTTGGATAGCGGCTCGCACTCTTTGGCCCTTCAGGCGTTTTCGCTCTATCTTCAAATCGGAGGCATGCCCGAAGTGGTGGACCAATTCCTTAAGACCGGATCGCTATTGCAGGCAAGAAGGAAGGTCGAGACGCTTTTCGGCGATTATCTCGCAGACATGGGTTTATACCAGATTTCGAGCCAAACCATAGCCAGGACGAGGATGGTTTGGGAAAGCGTCTATGCCCAATTGTCAAAAGACAACAAAAACTTCAAAATCTCGTCCATAGAAGAAGGCAAGCGTTACCGCGATTACCTCAATTCCTTCGATTGGCTTGAATTGTCTCGCCTCGTATTGCGCTGCCGCCTTACGAAGCAGCACGTTTCCCACCCCCTGACCCCAGACGGCGAGTCGGTATTCCGCATCTATCTTCCCGATTGCGGGCTATTCGCCCACGAAGCCAAAATCGATGCGGCGAATTTCCAGGATTCCATCGCCAACAATGCCTTGGCGGGGTATTTCTATGAGAACTACGTCGCCGAGGAGCTTTCCGCCCGCGGGATGCCCCTTTTCTATTGGAAGGGCAAGACGTCATCGGAATTGGAGTTTTTGCTCGAATCGCCGGAAGGCTTTGTCCCAATCGACGCGAAAAAGAATTCCGGAAAGCTGGATTCATTGCAGAATTTCGCCCATCAGAATTCCTATGCCTACGCCATCAAAGTCAGCGCGAATCGCTTCGGATACGCTCCGCAGATGAGATTGAAGACCATTCCTTTCTACGCCCTTCCATTCTATCTGGATGAGCATTTCGCCCAAACCGACGAATGAGAGCTGACGTTACGGCGCCATTTTCCTTGATGCCCTGATTCTTTCCATAACATGCGCGCAGGCGTATAGTTTTCATAAAGATCTATGTTTGCGTTGATTTTCTATTACGTCTTGTTCGCGATATCGGTCGTCTTGACCATCGTTTACGCATACATTTTCCATAAGCATTTCGACGGCAACATGACCATCATGACGGTCCTGGTCCCCATCATCAACCTCGGCTTCGTGCTGATGGGCTCGGCCCATAGCGCCGAGGAGGCGGTGGTGGGCCTTAAGCTCACCTATATCGGAGGATGCTTTTTGCTGCCTTCCGCCATGTTTTTGATCTACACCATCTGCGGAGTCCCCTTAAAAGGATGGATGAGGGCCCTTCTCATCGCCGTATCGGCGGGAGTCTACATCACCGTATTGACCATCGGCCACAGCACCATCTTCTATAAGGAAATGCCCGACATCGCCTATTCCGATGGGGCGGCCTATCTCACCAATAAGCATTACGGCTTCATGCACACCGCCTTCTATGCGATGGTGGGTTTATATTACGCCGCGACGATTGGGGTCATCATCTATTCCTTCTTCCGCAGGAAGCAGATCCCGTTGAGAATCATCCTATTGGTGATTTTAGCGGTCACCATCGCCGTTTTCGGCTTCTTCGGCAGCAGGCTCATCTCCTCGAAATTGGAGATATTGCCCGCGACCTATACCTTAGGCATGATCATCTACCTCGTCATCGCCGCGAGGCTACGCCTATATGATGCGAGCGATTCGGTCACCGATTCGCTCGTGGAGAAAGGCGAGACGGGATTCGTGTCCTTCGATTCCAAACTTAGATACCTTGGCTCCAACGAGACCGCGAAGGCCATGGTCCCGGAACTTGCCTCCCTTTCGGTGGATAAGCCCGTGCAGGATCGCTGGCTGAAGGAGAATTTCCTGCCGCTTGCCCTTGCTTTCCAAGCCGATGAAAGCAAGAACCACGTGCTTCTTAAGCGCGGGGAGAAGACCTATTCCATCCACATCAACCGCCTTGTGGTCGGAAGGTTCAACAAGGGATACCAGTTCCTGTTCACCGACGACACCGCGAACCAGGAATACCTCGCCCTGATGAGGGATTACCAAAGCCAATTGGAAGAAGAGGTCAAGAAGAAGACCCACAACATACTGGAGATGCAGGAAAAGCTCGTCCTAGGCATGGCCACGATGATCGAAGGGCGCGACAATTCCACCGGAGGCCACATCAAAAGGACGTCCGATTGCATCGCCATCATCGTCGGGGAGATGAAGAAGATGGGATTTCTGACCGACGAAGAGTTCTGCGCATGCCTCATCAAGGCCGCCCCTATGCATGATTTGGGCAAGATCGCGGTCGACGATTCCGTTCTTAGAAAGCCGGGAAGATTCACGCCTGAGGAATTCGAGATCATGAAGACCCATGCGCCCGAAGGGGCGAAGATCGTCGCCAAAATATTGGACGGCATCGATGATAAGAGGTTCTACGAGATCGCCGTCAACGTCGCCCATTACCATCACGAAAGATGGGATGGCTCGGGCTATCCTAGCCACTTAAAGGGCGAGGCTATCCCATTAGAGGCCCGCATCATGGCCATCGCTGACGTCTATGACGCCTTGGTCAGCAAAAGGGTCTACAAGGAAAGCATGTCCTTCGAGGAGGCTGACCGCATCATCATGTCGGGGATGGGCAGCCAATTCGACCCTGAATTAGAGCCGTATTACGTCGCCTCAAGGCCGCTTCTTGAGAATTATTACCGGCAGCAGCAATCGTAAGCCGTCTTGAGTTTAAAAAAGGCCACTTCGCGCGAAGCGGCCTTTGTTTTTTTGGACTTCTTAGCAGCTCCAGCCGACCGTGATTCGCCTCATTAGAAGCGTATTGAGGTGGTCAAAGCTAATCTCCAAAAGAACGCTGCGGATGGGATTGCCGACCAATTCGCCTGACCTGATCCAGGAATAGGTAATCGGCGTGTTGGCGTGCAATGGCGAATTCTCATCAACCGTATCGCCATTGACGAGGTCGTAATGGTCGCAATAGACCGTTTCGCCGTTGATGTCTTTGTAGGTCGCCGTGGCATGGAATTCACACGATGCCATATTCCAACCAGAATTATAGGTTTGGAATTCGAATTCGAAACTTTGAAGATTGTTGACTCCGGCGGAAAAACTGCAGCCGCCTACGTTGTTTGGTGGCTTATAGTTGAATAAGTAACCGCCTCCAAAACCTCTGCTGCAACCAGATTTATATGGCAGGACGATAGAAGCCGTAATAGGGGTTCCTTGTCCCGTCGAAACATTTTGCTGTGGATGATCAAGGCCGCCATCACTCCAATATTGGGTCCCGACGTCGGAATTGAACGTGAACGATTTGCTCGAAACGGCGACGCTTGGGACGATATCGGGTTGGCCGTTAAATGCGACCAATAGGGTGGCGGGCACGGCCGCAATGGATATCATTGACATTATCGCGATTGTTTTCTTGTTCATAGCGTCTCCTCCTAAGGAAGAGGCGAGTATACCAAATGCCCATCACAAAACTGCCACAATAAAGCCGATTGTCGGCGATATTGCCCGTTCATGTTAAAACCGGCCAATATTTATTAGGGAATATCGGTTGTTATTCGATTGATTGGCCTATCTTTTTCTCGCCGAGTTCATTCAGCCATCCCCGCTTAGCCATAAAGCGATTATGGAGTAAGCGAATACGCTCTGAAAGGAACGGATGGCAGAGCGCCTGGGATAGATGCTGTTTTCATTCGGATGCTTGGGCGAGGCGGAACAGATCGCTCAGGGAGAAAAGAATGATATTCGAATTCTCTTTGGCAAGCTCCGTCAAGCGGTCGCTGAAACCGGATTTCGATATGAAATAGTAATAGGCATATCTTGCAAGATTATGGTCCTTGGCGAATTGCTCCATCTCGAAGTATTTCTTTGCCGTCAGCTCTTTGTTGGTCCATTTGCACTCGCCCAATGCGAGCTCTCCTTTTTTCGTCAGGGATGCCAAATCGAATTCATGATCGCCTTCCCAGTGGTTTTGGAAGTGGGGATACGCGAAAGGAAGAACGCCGCGGACGGAGCAGATGTCCATGAAATCATGGCAAACGCTTTCGAAAGCGGCCCCGAAAAACGTGGATATCCTCTCCTCGGTTAGATAACGGGATGCGAAGATGCCGCTATCGATCCAATAGGAGGGGTCGCTGATGTTCGGATAGATCAAAGAGAAATAGAGAAGGCAGAAATAGTCGCGGATCCGGTAATGCGATTTCCCTTTTCCGCCCAATGCGGGCTCTATCTTCTCGATAAGGCAAAGCTTGTTCTCCAATATATCCAAATAAGAGGACAGCAGAGAGGATTTATCCTCGAAATGAGGGGCGAGCTCGGAGAAGTCCGTATAGCCTTCCGCAAGAAGGGAAAGAAGCCTGAGATAAGGGCCACTTTTGCGGACCTCTTCCCTTACCAAGGTCCCCATTTCCTCCCGAAGCGCGCCCATGGTGTCGACGATGTTCCTCTTTATATAGGAAGCAGGGGTATCGCCGGGGGAATAGAATTCGAGGTAATAAGGGACGCCGCCCGTCATCATATAGGCCTCCAGCTTTTCCTTTTCGGAGATTTCGGGGAAGAATTCCCCTATCTCCAAATAAGAAAAGGGGAGCAATTCAAGCCTTGCCGTCTGCCTGCCGTATAAAGGGCTTTGCTTGTCTTCGGCAAGGCTTTTCATCATCGAAATGATGGAACCGCAAAGGACGATTCTGATGCGGCGATTATTCCTTTTCCAACGGTCTATGTATTCCTGCAGGATGGAATTCAGGTTATCCAGGTTCTCGCCAAACCATTGGTATTCATCCAAAACGAGGAATAGGTCGCGGCCATTGCCGTCGATGAAATCGAGGATCTCGGATAGGTTGCTAGGCGAGAAGAAAGAAGGGATATTGCCATAATAGTTCGCCAGCGCTTTCCAAAGCCCTTTGACGTTGCTGATGTCGTCTTTTTCCTTTGCCATGAAATAGACGCCCTCTTTTGAATCGAGGAAATTCGCCACGAGATATGTTTTGCCAACCCGCCTTCTTCCATACATGACAAGAAGCTCGAATTTATTGGAATCGTAGAGCCTTTGCAATAGCTCGTATTCTCTTTTTCTTCCGACCATATGGCAACTCCTTTTACTAAATCATAATTTACTAAATCATAATTTACTAAATCTTCCGCCGCTTTTGGATTCTTGTCAAGACGTTTGGCTTTAAACGAATGATGGGGCTTGCTAGTATTTCATAGAGGACAAAGGACATATGAAAACCAAAACTTGCATATTGGAATTGAAGCAGTATATCTGCTATGGGGAGCATGAACGCGTCGGCATGAGCTTCCCCCTGGTTCCCGGCGAATACCCCTTTGATGATGCCTTCTATGGGCTTCAAGAGCCCATTGAAGGGATAGGGGATTTTTCCAAAGTCATCGTCAAAGAGGATCTTTCCATCCTCTATGGCGGAAAGATCCTGAAACTCAAAAAAGGCGAGGCATCCGCATCTTTCGACATGGAAAGCGAAGGATTCCATGACCTCTGCGCGACCATTAAGGTCCAAAAAGAAAAAGGATTCTTTGCGAAACTGTTCCATAGGTGACGAATTAGGATGTCGAAATGCTATAATCGCTCCG
>CAMORJ010000070.1 GCA_946623775.1 uncultured Bacillota bacterium
TAGCCTAAGATTATAGCACCTCTAGAAAAGAAGGGTTCATTCGATTCAAGGCAAAAGCCTCGCTATAATTAGAAGCCTTGTAAACTGAGTAAAACTCTTTTAAATCAGTCCGTTGCAGCCACTATTTCACAGCGGCTTTCGGAGATGGCGGATGAGGAGCGATGCGAACACGGCGGGATTGTCAATTAACAAACCAGTTAAGACTGTGTGGCCGCGTATCAAAGACATCAAAGTCTGCCATCTTGATTAGATTGCCTCGTCTATTGTCGAGGCTTTTCTTGCATATCGTCGAATTTTTCCTTAAAGCGTTGTCCCCATAATCGTCTCATGTCGGATAGCTCATGTACCACTTATGTGCCTTTTTACTTTTTTTTGCTTTGTCCGCTCATCCACCGAGGCAGGAATAGTGGCTGAAATCGCATTTAGGAATGGCGGACTCCAAAGTGCCGTCCGAAGCGCCATCCTATACACCGAATCTGATGATGGGCATAACGATAACCTGGATTTGCTGCTTTAAACATGGGCTTAAACTAAACCGAAATCTAAAAAGAAGCAAAAATGGTTTAGTATAGTTGCATTTATCCAGTTCCTCCTTTATCATTGTATCGAGAAAAAATGAAGCTGTACAAAAGAGAAAGATACCTTTCCAAGATGAGGGGGTTCTACCACACTAACGACATCATCAAGGTCGTCACCGGAATCCGTCGGTGCGGCAAGTCTACCCTGCTTCAGATGGTTCGCGACGAGCTGTTGGAATCCGGCATCGCTGAGCGAAGCATTATCTACATAGACCTGGACAAAAAAGGGTACCGCAGCGTCAGGACCGCCGATCAGTTGGAGGCGCTCATCGACTCGCTCTCGGAGGGAGCCGACGGGGATAAATTCCTTTTCATCGATGAAATTCAAAACGTGCAAGGCTTTGAAGAAGTGGTTAACGCGTATCGGAGCGAGGGTGATTATTCCATCTTTATCACGGGGTCCAATTCCTATCTGCTAAGCGGCGAATTAACCACCAAACTGACGGGCAGGTACCTTGAGTTTGAGCTCTTCACGCTCTCCTTCGATGAATATGTTGGGATGAAGAGGTTCTACGGCAAACCGGTCGACCCCAACACGCTTGTCGAGCTGAACCATTACATCAACGAAGGGGGGTTCCCACGCGCGGTCCTCATTGATGGTCTCCGCGACAAGCGGGAGTACGCCAAGGGCGTCGTGGACGAGATATTTAAGAAGGACATCCGGAAACGTGCGGTCATCAGAAGACGGGAGACGTTCGATCTCGTCAGGGATTACGTCATCAACAATTTCGGCGCGACGACGAGCGTGAACAACATTCTGACCGACCTAAATAGGGCCGGCCTAGGCATCAGTAAGCCAACGCTGCTGAAATACCTTCGGCATCTTGTCGACGCGAAGATACTGTATGAATGCGACCGCTTCGACATGAAGTCCCGCAGGATGCTCTCCGGCGAGAAGAAGTACTACATCGCCGACTTGTCATTGACGTTCGTCACGAACCCGAACAGCTCGATCAATTACGGGCCAATATTGGAGAACATCGTCTACGTCTATTCGCGTTCGATGGATTACGAGGCTTATGTTGGCCGCATCGGAAGGTTGGAGTGCGATTTCATACTGAAAGACGTGAATCTTAACTATTCCTATGTCCAGGTGGCTTACACAATCTTGGGCAACAAGGAAACCGAGGACAGGGAGTACGCGCCCCTGGAGAGGATTGCCGACAACTACCCCAAGTTCGTGCTGACGTGCGACTTCCTCATCCAAAGTCGGAACGGGATAAGCCATGCCAACCTGATGGATTTCATCCTAGGCGGGAAGGTCTTTTGCTGATGCCAAAACCCTATTTGATCGAATTAGGAGCGACCGGCGAAGGCAAGAGAGAACCCAGCGAAACTTGCTTACTCTATCTTAGAAAAATGAAGAGGGGCACACAGACGGGTTCACCATCATGTCCTTGCGGGTATCAAACCGGGTGCCTTCTAGTAGGGGCACGAAATACTCTAAATCTATAAAGAGTGTAACTAACGCCCGTGTTTAGGCGACAAACTCTGCAGTCCCCATAGCCAACAAATAGCCACTTTTCTGCCTAAGTCCTTCTTTACCGTGATTTCGTAAAATTTGGAATGCAACTCCAAAAATTACGGAATACAATAATGACGAGGCAGTAATCATGATTGACAGAACCATCTATAAAGAAATCGTCAAAACCGTCAAAAACAAAGCCGTCACCGTCATTACGGGCGCCCGCCAAGTCGGGAAGACGACTTTGTGCGGCCTTCTTCAGAAGGAATTGGGCTTTGGATATGTGAGCCTTGCCAATGTTCTGGAGCGGCAATCCGCAAAGGAAGATCCGATGGCGTTCCTTTCTTTGCACCCTGCGCCTTGCATCATTGACGAAATACAAAAAGCCCCCGAGCTATTCGATTACCTCGAAGGAGTCGTGGATGAGCACATCAAAGCCGGCCGCAAGCGCTCTTTGTACGTGCTTACCGGTTCGCAGGCGTATAAGCTCATGAAAGGCGTGACCGAATCCATGGCGGGCAGAGTGGGGCTCATATCGATGGAGCCGCTTTCGCTAAGCGAGATAAAAAAAGTCGAGGAAGTCCCGTTTTCCGTGGATATCGGCCGCATCGCAAAACGCTGCCAGGCATATCAAGTCCAGACGCTTGATTTATACGACTACATCGTGCGGGGGTTCTATCCCGAGCTTTACGATAATCCCGATCTTGAGACCGCCTCTTTCTACGCGGACTATCTCGCCACATATCTGGAAAAGGACGTTTCGGATTTCGTCGAAATCAAAAACAAGCAGAAGTTCGTTGGCCTGATGACCATGTTGGCTTCGCTGACGGGGCAGGAACTTATCTATGATAACCTCGCAAAAAGCATCGGGATCGATGTGAAAACGGCTCAGTCCTGGGTCAACGTCCTCATCGCCGGCAACATCATCCACTTGCTTCAGCCCTATCATGAGGAAAGCGTGACAAAGCGAATCGTGAAAAGGCCGAAGGTGTATTTCTCGGATACCGGTTTAGCGTGCTATCTCGCCCGCGTAGGCTCAAAGGAGACGTTAATCCATTCCTATCTGAAAGGGCCGATGGTGGAGACCTATATCGTCAACGAAATCATCAAAAGCTATAAAAACAACCGGAAGGATGCCGAAGCATCTTTCTTCTATTTCCGTAACTTCGACCAAAAGGAAATCGATTTGGTGATCCTGAGCGAAGGCCGCTTGACCTTGGTGGAATGCAAATCCGGGGAAGAGTTCGGGAAAAGGGATATCGAGAGTTTTTCCTTGCTTCAAGGCAGCCGCTATGCAATGGGGAAAAATGCGATTGTCTGCACGACGCGAACCATCTATCCCGTGGGCGAAAACGCATACGCCCTTCCCGTCTCCGCCATTTAAGCGCGCGGAATTCATCATGAACCCGGAATTCGATGCACTTAAAAATGCGATGCCATGCCGATTTTCATCGTATTTCTCTATTTTTCGGCGTTAAACGGCAAGATGCGGCTATCCTAGGAAAGCCAGCCTGAAAAGAAGGTGCATGCGCCGCTGAGAAACGCGCTTTGCCTAACTCAAAAGTGTGGCACTTTTGTGTCAGCTCATCGCATATTATTAATATCGATAAAGATATTAAGTGGTTTTTTCTATGCCCACTTTGCACAGGAGAAAGGAGCGTCTTATGAACAAAACCAAGCCCATCGTCTTATCGCTTTTGGCATTGTGCCTTGCCGCCTGCGGCGGGGAAGCGCAATCGAATCCGAATGCCTCCAGCGAATCGAGATCTTCCGTGCCATCGAATCCGAGTGCCTCCAGCGAATCGGAATCTTCCGAGTCATCGCAAAGCAGCGAGATAAAAGCGACCTATCAGGTCAGTTTCTTCGACCCCGAGTCCCTGGAGGCGCTTTACACCGTCTCCGTGGAGGAAGGGGAACTCGTCGAAAGGCCCGAGGATCCCTTCAAAAAGGATTTCGATTTCGCGGGCTGGTACGCCGACAGCGCGCTGACCGAGGAATTCGATTTCCTCGCCCCCATCAACGTCAATACCTCCGTCTATGCGAAATTCGTACCCACCGACTATTTCGCGGATTACGAGCTCGAATACATCCCCAATTATTCGCCTTTGTCCATCGTCGGCCAGTATTTCGAAGGCGATGAGGACGTCGAGCTGGTGCTGAAGGCCGAAGGCGTCGACTTCGCGGGCGTCATCAGCGAAAAAGAGATCATGCTCACCGGAGCCTTGAGCGACTTGACTCTAAACAGCGTGAGTGTCGAAGACAAGCTTCTGCACATCAAGACCGAGGGCGTATTGCCCTCTGGCACGGGGCGAGTGACCCTTTCGAAGCAATCCACCATGTCCGAGTCCTTCCTCACCGCCAGCGTCGATATCGCAAAGCGCTACATCGGCGTCGACGAATACGGCTACCGCATCGCCTCCGAGGAGAACGCGATCTATTTCTCCGTCGATATGGGCGGCATGAAAATCGACAATCCCAACGATCTTTCCCCGGAGGATTACCTCTCCTCGATACAAGGATCCTTCGCGGAATACTTCGCCCTGGAAGGAGGGGATAACTATGTTTTCACCCTGACTTCCGTCCACGATTCCTTCACCGGCTTCGACGCCAAACTCGTTTGCCCCGCGGAGATAAATGAGGATATGGCGAGGCAAATCGGGCAGATCGACTTCGTCGCCAAAGCCAAAGCTTTGGATTTGGGCGTCGACCAATCCTTCCGAATCGATCTGCTGAAGCCCGGCACGAAATCCAGCGTGAGCCTCGCTTATAGCGGCCCAACTTCCTATGAAGGGGAGTTCAACGTGACCTTGTTCGGCGCGAAAGTCAGCGCGGACCTTCTGAATAACCCAGGGGCGCTTCTAAGCGAGCCCGTAAACGGCGAGGCCATCATCTCGTTCGATGGATGTGAGACAAAACTCACCTCGGTCTCCGCCAAAAGCGACCAGCTGATCACGGGCAAATTCGAGGTCACCGTCGACGCGGTCGAGCCGCGCCTTGCCCAAATCTGCCTGCAGCCGCTCTCTTTGGGAGAGGGCTCGACCTTCGCTTTCGCCGAGGGCAATTTCGCCTCCTCCTCCACCCCCGACATGGAACTCGTCCCCGTCCAAATGGGGTATGGCGAGGACCGCGCCGGCACCATCAGCCAAACCGCGACCTCCACCTATAAAGGCGCCAGAAGCGTCATCGAGCATTACGCCTTCGACGGGCAGGAAAACGACGAAATCACCGATTTGATCTCCATGGCGACCAACGTCGGCAAGATCGGCTATGCCCTGTATTCCGGCGACACGCAATCGGCGCGTTATTCCTTAGGCAACCTGCTGGGCGACAACAGCATGCGCGATCCCAGCGCCGTCATGATGGAGACCCTGCAGACGATCCTCGACGAGCTCAAGAACATCGAATCGCGCATCGACGGCATCAGCGAGCAGCTCACCCTCATCGAAGAGGAGCTCAGGAACATCGGGCAGGAGACCTTGCTCAGCAACTTCCTGGATTCCTATAGCCTATGGCGTTCCTTCGTCACGGATTACTACACCCCGATGCGCAACGCGATCAACGACTACGCCACCTATTATTTCCGCTATTTCTACGACCTCGTCGTCGGAAGCGCCGGAGATACCTCGCCGGTCATCGATATCTATTACGACACCGACGGCAACGTCGCCTTCCCCGATGAGCACCTCGCCTTCGCGGTCGACGGCAAGATGCTCGACCTCGACGCGACCAAGCACTTCACCCTCCCCAAGCTCCATTGCGCCCTTGCGGGATTGAGGGCCAACGGTGGCCACGTCTATAGCGACGTCGAATCCGATATCGTCGCCGATCTGATGAGCAGGGGAGACATGGACGAGGACCTGCTCGTCGACTTGCTCAAGACCATCCGCTTCCGCGCGATGAAGAACTATTTCTCGTCCTTGGACAAAATCACGGGCTTCACCAATACGTTCACCAATTTCTGCAACGCCTTCACCGGCACCGAATTCGATACTCCCTTGCATGTGGCGTTCACCCCGCTTGATTCCTTCGTGACGGTGCAGGAGACCATCTACAACTTCGGCTTCGAGATCGAACCCGACTTCAATATCATCCGCGGCAAAATCGCCTCGACCTTCTTCGCCGCCAAATCGATCGTCAACTACGCCGTCATCATCAATAACGGCGATATCTCCTCATCCAAATACGAGACGCTGAGCCAGGCTTTCCAGGCTGAGATCCAAAGCCCGCGCTTCCATCACGAGAACGACGAATCCGGCAATATCTTCTGCTACGCCGTCAACTCATACATCCATTACCGGCTCGATCAAATCGGGATCGCCGGCCATGAGAATTCCTATTCCGGCGTCTATCGCGCGCCTTATGGCCAGCAGATAACCGCCGATGACTCCAATAGGATCGGCAACAACGAATTCACGTCCCTCACGGAGTCGGATCTGAAGCTCATGAGCCTGAAGGTCAAGCTCTATAACCGCGTCAAGAAGACGGCCTACACCTTCAAGGAATACCTTGTGAAAATAGGGATGGTGCCCAATGATCCCGAGGTGATCAAAAACCTCTTCGGCATCGCCTATGAGATCAATGGCGTGGTCGGAAACGACGATGCCGCGGGCCTCAGCTACTATCAAAGCATGCTCCACGCCCAAAGCTTCTCGATCAACGGGCCGAACGGCGACGTCAGGGAGAACGTATGCGATATACCGGACATCCTAAGCCGCGGCTTCAGCGCCGCTGGGCTGCAAGGCAAGCTCTTCAGCTTGGACGACGACGCCATCTATACCGGCTTGCTCGGATTCACCGCGGACTTCGATAGAAGCCCATATTACTATTTGCCTTACATGAACATGGCTTATTTCACGGGCATGCTGACATACGGCACGAATCCGAATAGCGGCAGCATCGGCGAGCCGGTGGTCTGCTGTGCCTATTTCGTGAATTTCGAGCCGCTGAACGCGTAAGCGGGTGAAACGCAAAGCCGTTTTGGACTCGCTTGCTTTCCGCGATTGCGATTCCCCAATCGCGCTTTAGGACATTATTAGCAAAAAAATCCAACGCGCCACCGCCGCGATGGAAATGGCGTTTTCGCTTCAGGAGAGAGGCTTTTTCACCGAACTGGAAGATATAGGGAACGCTCCGAACCTTCGCGTAGCCATGTAGGCGCATTTCGAACCCATCGGATCGCTCGGCTTAGAAAAATAAAAGCCAATTTACGCTTCTTGCCTCTCAAATCGAGCAGGGGTCGCCTCAATTGGCTTTTTTCGTTATGTTATTTATTCCCTAAAATGCCGCTTCTAATATGGATATTCAACGGATCCATCATCGCCCAGTATTCGCCGCCGCCCTCATCCAAAACCTTGAACCCCTCTATTTGAAGGAAGGAAT
>CAMORJ010000071.1 GCA_946623775.1 uncultured Bacillota bacterium
GGGCTAACTGAGGTCTTTTGGCATATATGGATTTAGTTGGCGGGAACGACGTTTTCTTCCGCGTCGACTTTGATGGTTGCGTCGGCTTGTCCAAGCGTGTAGCTGAGGTCTTCGGTTTGGTCGCCGTCCTTATTGAGGATGAAGTTGACGTTGGCTCCAGCCGGCAATCCTTCAAACGTATATTGATGATCGACGAGCTCATCGCCTGGCCAGGCTGCCGTTGTGGCGGCGCCCCAAGCATAGATATGGGTCCAGCCTTGGGTCTCATCGATGATGGTCAATTTGACGGTGGCCACTGGGCTTTCGTCAAAACCGGCTCCGGAGGTGTAGTGGTAGACGGAGATATCGCCGATGGTGACCATCATGTCGGTGGTCTGAGCTCCGCCTTCTCCGGCGTTGAAGATAACGCCATACTGCACGCCGATGGTTAATTCGGCAGTATAGGCGTGATCGGTCAAAGCGGCTCCTGGCCAAGCTCCGACGACGGGGTCCGAACCTTTGAAGATGTAAATGTGGGTGTATTGTTGACTGGAGTCAACGAACTGGACGTTCTTGACTTCGGCGATATCGACGCTGCCCGAATCGCCAGATGCGGGGTCGGATGAGGAATCGCCGCCCGCCTGCGAAGGCGTGGTGACTTGGGGCTCAGAAGATTTGCCGCCTTCGGCTGGTTTGGATGTGGATGGCTCGCCGCAGGAAACTAGCATTGCCGCGGCGGAAAGAATCAAAAATAAGTTCTTCTTCATATTCAGTCCTTTCTGGGAAATTGTATTTCTAGTTTAGTGCTTCTACTTGAATATTCAAATATATTGATAAGCCGCTTACAAATATGTCATTTATCACTCAGATTCTGTCATTAATGTGTCCCATAAACTTTGTTTTGCTATAATTCCGCTGCAACAAACTACAATGTTTTTTCCAAAGGAGGGACTATGGAGCTTTCGTTAAATGAGAATTGGCTTTTGAAACGCATCGGCGGAGAACCATTGGAAATGATGGTCAATGTTCCCTATGACTGCATGCTTTTGGACAAAGTGTCCCTCGAATCCAAAGGTGGACCCAATATCTGCTGGCTCGACTGCGCAGACTACTCTTTGGAAAGGGATATTGAGATTCCAAAGGAACTGGAAGGCAAGGATCTCATCATCGAATTCGAAGGCGTCTACCATAATGCCGAGGTATACCTAAACGATGAGCTGATTGCCACCCGTCCCTACGGTTTTACCAATTTCTATGTCGATATCACCGACAAAATCCATTATGGCGGCGTCGACCACATCAAGGTGATTGCCCATAACGCCGACCAACCCAATTCGCGTTTTTACACCGGATCTGGCATCTATCGTCCCGTTCATCTTTATGTATTAAATAAGAAGCGCGTGAACTTGAATGGCATCAAGGTATTGCCATTGGACCATGAGAAGAAACTCGTCCGCCTAAAGGTTTCATCCACCTGCAAAGGGGAGCTCGGCATCCGCTTCCTCGATGAAGGCGGAAAGGTTTTGGCGGAAGACAAACAGCCTACCGAGGGAGAGTTCGAAAAGGAGTATTCCTTGCCTGAGGCTAAGCTTTGGTCGCCGGCGTCTCCGAACCTTATCACGGTGGAGATTTCTTTCGAAAACGAAACATATCTCGACTATTTTGGCCTTCGCACCATCTCCGTTTCCGCCGAAAAAGGCTTTCAAATCAACGGTGAGAAGATCCTACTGCAAGGCGCTTGCCTCCACGCCGACAATGGTATCATCGGGGCTGCTAGCTACAGGGCCGCCGAGTTCCGCAAAGTCCGTTTGATGAAGGAAGCGGGGTACAACGCAATCCGCTCTGCCCATAACCCGATGTCTAAATCCATGTTGGAGGCATGCGACCGCTTGGGCGTCCTCGTCATGGAAGAATACGTCGACATGTGGATCATGCATAAGCTCAAATACGACTACGCGAGCTATTGCCGCGACTATTATGAGCAAGACCTTATCGATATGTGCGACAAGGACTATAACCGCCCGTCGGTCGTCTTATTCTCGACCGGCAACGAGGTTGGCGAATCCTCAAAGCCAGAAGGAATCGAATTCGGCGGCAAGCTATCGGATGTGGTTAGGAAGCATGGCGCGAATTGGCCCGTGACCTGCGGCATCAACGTATTCTTCAATGCGCTGTGCGCGATGGGGATGGGCGTCTATTCCGACTCCAAAGCCGAAAAGAAGCAAGCGGTCGGAAGCGAATTCTTCAATAATCTCGCTGGCTTGACCGGCGACTCATTCATGAAGTGGGGCGCCACATGGCCAATCGTAGACCGCAAGACAAAAGGCATCTTCGAACACCTCGATGTCGCAGGCTATAACTACGGCATCGGCCGTTATCGTCACGACGCAAAGAAATATAAAAACCGCGTGATCCTCGGCTCCGAAACATTCTGCTCCGATGCGGTCGAATTCATGCGCTTGGCAGATGAAATCCCCAGCCTAATCGGCGACTTCGTTTGGGCGGGCATGGATTATCTTGGCGAAATCGCCATCGGATCCTGGGAATACGCCGAATACGCCGACACGTTCCAAAAGGCCCCAGGCTGGATGAGCGCAGGCTCTGGAAGAGTCGACCTCGTCGGCAATTTCCTGGGTGAGGTCTACTACACCAAAATGGCCTTCCGCCAGATCCCCATCGCGATGGCGGTCGTTCCTGTCAGCCATACTGGCGAGAAGCATTCGCCATCCGCATGGAAATTCTCCAACGCCTTGCCGACTTGGAGTTGGAACGGTTTGGAAGGAAAACCGGCCGAAGTTGAGGTCTACAGTACCTATCCGAAGGTCGGATTGTTCATCAACGGCAAGCAAGTCGCTATCAAAAAGAGCAAGAAAGACGGCAAAACGGCATTCCGCTTGCCATATGAGCAAGGCGAACTGAAAGCCGTTGCATATGCAAAAGACGGAACCGAGGCCGCATCTTATTGCCTGAGAAGCGGTGGGGAAGAGAATCATCTTGAAGCGTTTGCTGAGCCGGTGGATCCTCGCTTCAACGATCTCCGTTACATCAAGCTCGCTTATACCGACGGGCAAGGCAATGTGAAGCCCTTGCTGCGCGGCAGGATTGACGTGGAAGTCGAAGGCGGCATCCTAATCGCCCTTGGGCATGGCTGCCCATTCAATAAAGATGGCTACAAGAACAGCTGGACCAACACCTATTACGGGCAGGCCCTCGCTGTGGTCGAATACCATGGCAAGCCCATCAAATTGAAAGCGAAATCAGAATTCGGAAACGTCGAAATCGTCGTTGAATAAACAAAATGAAAAACGAGTCATGTGCTTAGGTGCCTGACTCGTTTTAATGTGAAATCGAAGACACGTCCTCGCTCTTTTTGTCTAATATCTCAAATAGGAGCAAGACCCCTAAGTCGTAAACGCTGCCTGCAAGGGCGATATAGATTCCAGGCGTGTATCCTAGGTAATTGACGAAGGATAGGAATCCAAGCTTTTTGACGTAAATGCCTTTGATTTCGCTTTTGGCCACGCTCCAGTCATCGCGGCTTGGGTTATTGTCGCCCTGAGTGATGCAACTCCCATCCTCCTGGATCTCAACGACGCGGTGAACGATCAAGGCGTTGTTTTTCTCGAAAAGGATAACGTCATATTGCTTGATATCCTGCTTGTCATAAACATCGAACACGGCGACATCGTATTGGGCGATTTGATTGTCTAAGCCATAAGTCTTCAAATAGGTGTTGGACTGATGCTTGGCGGCCATCGAGGGGGAATTGACCGAGACATAGTATTGGTTTCCGAACGCCGGAGCGGCGCGGTAGACGATTTTTATCCCCAAGGAAAACGCCGAAGCCGCGAAAAGGGCGATGAGCCCCAGCGACAATCCGAGCTTGCCTTTTCTCGAAATCTCGGGGACGCCGCCTTCAGCTTCTCCGGATTGCTTCAGCTTTTTGTGCCTGTTATAGCAAAAGTAAGTCAGGTAGGCGCTGGAAATGAAAATGAGGATTCCCAACAATACGGCGATTAAAATCTCTGATCCTACCATGGTTATGCTGTGCCTTTCCGCCTTCGTGTATGCGCCTGTCGCGCTTGAAGATGCGGTGTGCAAAACATATAATACTGGAAACAGAAAAACACGCCCATGAAATTCCAAAACAAGTATGGCTATTTTTCGGACGATGGAACCGAATACGTCATCACCGACCCTTTTACTCCGCGCCCTTGGGTCAACGTCATTTCCAACGGCGACTATTCCATCATCGTTTCCCAAACGGGAGGCGGTTTCTCGTTTAGAGACAACGCCGAGCAGAACCGTTTGACCCGCCTATATCAGGACCTCATCAAAGACAATTGGGGCAAGTATTACTACATCCGCGACAAAAAGAGCGGGAAGTATTTCTCCTCGACTCTTAAGCCGATGATGGAAGGCTATGACTCATACGAGGTCACGGTCGGAATCGGCTATTCGAGATTCAAGAGGGTGCAGGATGGCCTAGAAGTCGAGACCACGGTTTTCGTTTCCAGCGACAAGCCGATGGAATTCGCGGTCATTAGAATCAAAAACCTCTCAAGCGAGTCCCGCGAGCTGGATGTGACGAATTATTTCGAATGGGCGCCTGGCATCGCCTATGACAACCACCGCGAATTCCATAAACTCTTCACGTCGATCGAAGTCGATCCGAAGCTCAATGCGATGCTTGTAAGGAAATGCCTCTATGGCTTCCCCGACGAAATCGGAAGATACAACAACGACGATTGGCCCTATACAGGCTTCCTGACCTGCAGCGAGAAAATCGCTTCCTATGACGGAGACAAGGAAGCGTTCCTCGGAATGTACCACGACGAGACCAATGCGGTCGCGATGTCCAAGCCAAACCTCAGCAATTCCGATGGGCGCTTCGGCGATCCCTGCGGCAGCTTGAGGGTAGATGTGAGTCTTGCCCCAGGAGAAAGCAAAGCCATCGTCTATAGTTTGGGCATGGCAAGGCAAGGAAGCGAGAGCTATGAAAGCCTCATCGCTTTATGCAACGAAGATAATGCCATGAAAGAGCTGGAAGGGGTGAAAGCCTTCTGGGACCGCTTGCTTAAGAAAGACGTCGTGAAGACCGGAAACGATGAGCTGGATTTCTTCACGAACATCTGGAGCAAATATCAGGCTATCTCCGGCAGGCTATATGCCAAAGCCGCCTATTACCAAATCAGCGGCGGCATCGGATACCGCGATCAATTGCAGGACTCCCTCGTGTTCTTGGAGGGCAATCCTGAGCTCACAAAGAAGCAAATACTGCTACACGCCTCCCACCAATTCTATAAGGGAGACGTTCAGCATTGGTGGCTGACCATCAATCCTTGGGGACCTAGAGGCAATTGCTCAGACGATTTCCTTTGGCTTCCTTTCGCCGTCATCCATTACATCAATGAGACCGGCGACAAATCCATCTTGGACGAGAAGTCCCGTTATTTGGACCATGATGAGGAATCGGTTTTCGAGCACGTCAAGAAAGCCATCTTCCGCAGCATTGAGCTCACTTCTAGCCGCGGCGTCCCCCTGATGGGCGATCACGACTGGAACGATGGCTTGTCCGCCGTCGGGCATCGTCTGAAAGGAGAATCGTTCTGGGTCAGCGAATTCCTGTATTGGATTCTGGATAGGCTTGAGCCCCTTGCCGCGGAACGCGACGAAGAGTTCGCCAAAGCGATTCGCGAAAAGAAAGAACTCACCAGGAAGACGTTCAATGAATACGGCTGGGATGGTTCCTATTTCTTGCAAGGCACGAATGACTTCGGCGAATTGATCGGGTCTTCCTCTTGCGTCGAGGGAAAAGTGTTCCTCAATCCTCAGATATGGGCCGTGATCTCGGATATCACCACGCAAGATAGAAAGAAGAAAGCGATGGAAGCGGTGAGCCAATATCTTTTGAAGGATTATGGCGCTTTGCTCCTATATCCCGCATACACAAAACCGTATCGGGAAATCGGCTATGTGACCCGTTATGCGCCAGGGCTTCGCGAGAATGGCGGCGTCTATACCCACGCCGCGGCATGGGCGACTTGGGCATATGCATTAATGGGCGACAACGAAAAGGCATATGAAGCCTATATCAAAATCAACCCCATCAGCAGAACCCGCGACCCCGATCGATTCATCAGCGAGCCCTATGTCACCCCCGGCAACAGCGATGGCCCGATCTCGCCCTACTACGGAAGAGGCGGATGGAGCTGGTACAGCGGCTCCGCCCAATGGATGCACTATGTCGCGGTCCATGCGATATTGGGCGTCGAAGGCGTTGGATGCGGCATCAAAATCGAGCCGCATCTGCCGAAGGGCATGGACGAATATTCCTATACGCGTATGTTCAACAAATCGCGAATTCGCATATACGTCTGCCGCGGATTGGAGGATTCTTTGCTCGTGAATGGCAAGAAAGCCTCAGGCAACATCGTCCCGATCTCCGGAAAAGACGAAGACTATGAAATCGAAATGACCATCAAAGGATAAAGGAGCATTTATGAAGAAAAAGACATTCCTACTCGGACTCTCGCTTATGGCGAGCATGACCCTTGTCGCCTGCGGCGGTTCCAATGAGCCTGGGCCTTCCCAGCCTAAGGCGACGATCACCTATCGCACCTGGGACACCGGCACGACGAAGCAGAACAACGAGGAGCGTCAGCTCGTCGCCGCTTTCGAGAAAGCCGAGAACGTCAAGGTCAACATCGTAGAGAACCCCGGCACCGAGAATGCCTATTGGGATGGCATCAAAGCCAGCATCACCACCGGCATCGATCGCGCCGACGTCATGATGGTTCCCAACCTCGATTGGCCTTTGGCTTCCAAATATCTGCTCGATATCAAATCCATGACCGATCAGGACGAGGAATTCCAGAAAGTCACTCCTGCCGTCAGGGAAGCCTGCGCTTTCAAAAGCGGCGTCTACGCTATCCCCGCAAGGATGAACCTGCAAGGATACTTCGTGAACACCAAATTGGTCGAATCCGAATTGGGCATCCGCACGAATAACCTTACCTGCAGGTCTTCATGGAGCGATCTGCGCGCCATCATCGACAGGGCAGCCAGCAAACCAGACATCGTCGGTCTCAACTCTCCCGCCCACTTCATCGATACGATGGCCTCGGTCAATGATGACTCCGAAGACCATAACTTAGGCTACTTCACTTGGGACGGCTCCGCCTATCACCTTGATTCCGACGCCTTCATCAGCGGCGTGCAGGAAGGCAGAGAGCTATTCGAGGCCAAGAAAACCTTGGATGCCTGGAACGAAGACGAACGCGCCTCCTTAGGCTTAGACCCGGAGATCGACCCGAAAGTCGATGCCTGGAATAAAGGAAAGCTGGCAATCCGCTACGGCTACACCTATGAAATGCCCGATATGGTTCAAAGCAACACCTTGGGCAACACCTACA
>CAMORJ010000072.1 GCA_946623775.1 uncultured Bacillota bacterium
TAATTCGGACAGTCTAGAAAAAACGCCCTACCATCAAGCGCCCCGATCTCAACGCAAAGCATATTTGGCAAGAGATTCAGAGACGCCGCTCCGAAGGCAGCGAGAAGCTCGATATGGGCGAACTCGAAGCCATCCGCGGCGGTACTGACCGCAATTGGGCCAAGAATGGCTGCGTTCATTTAGGGTTCCATGTCTTCTCCGAATACGAAAATGCACGGCGAATAAACGCCGTGCATTTTGCGTTCACCTGCAAAATAGCGGGGACGTGCATCGATTAACGCTGACGAAGCGCGTCGAGGAGGGCGGCGCGTTCAAGCGGTGCGTAGAAGTAGTAGCCCTGCATTTCCATCTTCGGATCAATGCCGAGCAGGATGTTGTACTGGTCGATGTTCTCGACGCCGACGACCGCGGCGGACATGTTGTTCTGCTTCGCGGACTCAAGCAGCATCTTGATGTCTTTGAGCTTGCTCTGGTCGCTATCGATGCCGTGCACCATGTTGCGGCCGATTTTGATCTGCTTGAAGCCGAGCTCCTTGACTTCCTCCAAGCGGATGTAGCGTCCGGAATACTGGTCGATGATGAGGACGATATGGAGACGCTGCAGGATCTTCAGAGCATCGCGGAAGTCCTGCATGTGGTCGTAGATATCGCGCTCCGCGATTTCGAAGGCCACGAAGCCGTTGGGCAATTGGGCCTGTTCGCGGAAGGCGTTGAACGATTCCTCGAAGGTGGGGTCGGTGAAGAAGGAGACGTCGGTGTTGATGGACATCCTGCTGAAGCCATAGGACTTCAAAGCGCCCTCTCCGATGGAGGAGTAGAAGTTCGCGACGTAGCGGAGCAACGATTGCGAGATAAGCGAGATCTTGCCGTTTTCCGTGGCGACCTTGACGAGTTCGCCAGGGTTGAAGACGATGTGGCGGACTTCGTCGGTGATACGGAGAAGCAACTCGGCCGCGAAGATCTTCTTGTTGTCGGCCCTGACGATCGGCTGGAGGTTGATATGGAAGGTCTCGTTGCCGAACTGCTCGTCGATGACCGAAAGCATGAAGTCTTTCCTGGACGCCTGGCGGACGTAGTCGGAATCATCGAAGTAGATGAGGTCCTTGTGGAAATCGTATTTGCGGCTTGTGTGGTCGCGGAACATGTGGCGGATGAAGTCGGTGGAGGTCGCATAGCCCTGCGGGAAGTTCATGGATAGGTAGGTGATGTCGAGGTTATAGGTATCCTCGCCTTCGTAGACGAGCCCCTTTGTGATGCGGTAGATATCCTCGCAGACGTTGATTAAGTCGACTTGGCCGGCTACCGGCAAAACGACCGCGAGGGTCTGCTCATCGAAGCGGTAGATGTTTTCCCTGTCGTGGCCGATGCGCTTTAAGCCTTCGCAGAAGGAGCGGAGGATCGCCAAGATGCCTTCGGACCCGAAGCGGTCGAGCAATTCGGAGAAGTTGTCGATGCGGAGCAACAGCGTGTAGCCGTTGTTCCCTGCTTCGTATTGCGCGGCCAGCTGGCGCCTTAAGATCGGGAAGGAGTAGATGAGGAGCTGCCTATCGTATAGGTCGATACCCGTGTTCTCGGGATCGATGTGGCTGATGAGCAAAGTGGAGGTCGCGCCGCGGTGGACGTCTAAGGCCATAGAGACGTCGAAGGTGAATTTGCCGTTTTGGATCCTCTTCTTGGAGCCTGTGGCGAGCGGGCAGTCCTTGCAGGGGCCGTTGAGCCCGTAGAACGCCTTATAGCAGATGTCTCCGGCCTTGGCTTTGGGGAAGAAGGTCAATAGCCCTTTGGAGAGATAGGACAATTCGTGGTTGCGGCTATCGACGCGGTAGACCATGGAGTCGTTATTGGTCAAAAGGGCGTCGAATTGGCGGTGCGCCTCGACGATGTCCTCGATGATCTCGCCCATCGCGTAGGAAGAGGCGATCTGATAGCAGGCGGCGTTGAGCGCCTCCTGGCAATAGGAATCGAGGTTCGCGCTGCCTTCCTGATTCAGGAAGTAGAAGAAGCCATGCGGCTTGCCTTCGCGGTAGAAGAGATAGAAGTATCCGCTGGTGATGGAGACCCTATCGGCGAAGCGCGCAAGCGCATTGGACACATGGTCGCGGCAGGAGAAGAAGAAAGCTCCGTTCGCGTCGATGGAATCCCGCACCGCGGAAATCAAAGAGGCATCCACCCTGTCGCCGACTTTGAAGATGTTCTCGGGGCCGACGTGGTCTTTGACCATGAAGCTATCGGTATCGGCGTCATAGGCGATGATGCCGGCCATGGCGAAATGCATCTCGGTGTTCAAAGAGGCCAAGCAGTGGCCCACGGCCTCCCTGACGTCTTGCTTGTTGGTCGGGTCGGAGATGATGGAGGAGATGTTGAATAAGGTGCGCGACATCTGATTGAGGTACATCGTGTTCTTACCGATGGACGCATCCTCCAAGCGGTGGTGGCGGTTGGGGAGATAGAGGTTCGCGAGTTTGTTCTGGCGCTTGGCGTATTCGAGGTCAGGCAAAAGCTCGCGGTAGGAGGAGAATGGGTAGCAGACGATGGAATATTGCATCGGGACGGGCGTGAAGCCGCTGGTGGTGACTTTGCCTACCGCGATTTTGCTGACCGTCGCGTCCAATCTCTCCTTGATCGCGGTGAACGAATCGATGCGGGGGAGGAAAAGGAAAATGGATTTGTGATTGGCGGGGACGATGAGCAAATGGTCCTTATAGGAGGCGAAATAGGAATCCAAGACATCCAAAATCTTGGCGATGTCCTCGTTCTCGATCGGCTTATCGTTTAGGTCGAAATAGATTTCGATGATGGCGTTGCGGAAGCTTCCCGCCGCCCCGATGATTCCGACCAAGGCATTGGTGAAGGAAGCGTAGTCCACGGCATTGGGGAAGCCAGGGGCGGGCTCGAGGTCGAATTTCGAATAATCCAAGGAGCCGAAGATGAGGGTGGAATTCTCGAACGTCGAGCGGATGTGCGATATCTCGGTGTTCAAAGCGCCGAACTCGTTGATTTCGGGATGGGGGTAGTATTGGACGTTGGCGCCGCCCGCGTTGATGCGGCGGTAGTTCTCCAAAGAGATGCTATAAAGCCCGTCAACAAAGATGGCGCGGAGCTTCTTGACGAGGTAAATGAGCCAAAAAACGAAGCCTACGGCGAAAAGCAGGATGAAAGAGCCCATCAAGATGATGAAGACGATGTTCCTCTCGACCTGGTACAAGCCGCCGAACACGCTGATGATGGTGACTTCGAGGAAGAGGGGGATGATCGCGAGGAAAACGTAGAAAATGAATACACGTCTCAACGGTTTTTTCTTTAAGGGTTTGTTTTTGTCGCTCATTCGATGACCCCCTGGATATCGTTTCGGCCGATGTCGCCGATCGTGGTGACGACCGCTTTGCCTAGTTCTGCGTAATGGCCAAGCGCTTCGGCGTATTCCTCGACGGTATAAGGCTTATCGAGCACCCTGCCGACGACTTTCGCTCCGATGAACGGGATGTTGGTCAATTTGCAAGCCACGGCGATGCCGCCTAATGTGGAATCCAAAACGACGCGTTCCCTGAAGCCGTATAAGGCATCGCCGTGGCGGATTTCCTTAAGCTGCTCGGCGGAACCGAAGTTGACGTTGGTGGACACGTAGGTCGCCTCATACGCCTTCGCGTAGGTGTGGTTTTCGAAAGCGGAGGATAGGTAGGCAAGAATATCCTTTTGGCAGGGATAGGAGGAGGGGAGGCCCGGGATTTGGCCGAATCTCGCATCGGTGTCCTCCATTTGGTCGACGTCGCCGGTGAAGGTGAGCTTGGAGATGGCGATGTCGCCGATTTTCCAATCGCCGCTCCAAGCGGTGCATTTGCCGACGGCGAACACGAGGATGGTGTAGTAGGTTTGGATGAGGGAGGTGATTAAGGCGGCGGAAAGGTAATTGGTGTAGACGCCGTCGACGAGCATGACTTCCTGGTTGAAGATACTGCCGAAGGTCACTTCGAAGGTGCCGAACACCTTCTCGGTCCTTTTGCCGGTCATGATGGAATCGAAATAGAGGATGTCATCATGGTTGGAGCCGACGATCATGATCATTTCTTATTGCCTCCTTCAAATGGGTTCTCCCTCAAGAAGGCCTCGTACTGGTCTTTGGGGAGGGCGCGGGAATAGTAGAATCCCTGGATGGTGTCGCATTTGGCGCGCCTCAATATATCGACTTGCTCAGTCGAGTCGACGCCTTCCGCGATGACCTCTAGGCCTGCGGAGCGGCCGAGGTTGATGGAATATTTGACGAGTTCCCTCGCCTTCTCGTCGGTGACGATGTCGTCGATGAAGGATTTGTCGATCTTGATGGCGTCGAATGGGATGCGGCGGAGGTTGCCGATGTTGGAATAGCCGACGCCGAAGTCGTCCATCAGGATGCGGAAGCCCTTCTCTTTGAGCTTCTTGATGATGGACAAGGACAGGAATTGGTTGACCTGAGTGGTGGTCTCGGTGATCTCGATTTCGATCAAATCGGGGGAGATGTGATGCTTATTGACGGTCTCGATAAGCGAGGAAAGGAAGTCGAGGGAGTAGAATTCGTAAAGCGAGAAGTTGATGGAGACGGGCAATACCCTGCGCCCTTTCTTGATGGCTTCCTCAAGGTCTGCGCAGACGGTGACGAAGACGTAATTGTCGAGTTCGTGCAGCAAGCCCGCCGCGTCGATCCTCTCCATGAACTTGGAAGGAGGCAATACGCCATGCTCGGGGGAGTGCCAGCGGATAAGCGCCTCAGAGGAGACGAATTCCTTCTTGGCGAGGGAGTACTTGGGCTGATAGTAGACGACGAACTCGCCGTTATCGAAGGCATCGATGACTTCTTGGATAGGGCCGCCTGCGTCGGCGTCCCTGCGGAATTCGGGGTCATAGAAGGAGAAGGTCTGGAAGTTGTTCTCGGCGTTGTCCTTTGCCAATAAGGCGTTGTCGACCGAGTCGAGCAACGGGATTTCTGGGGACGCGGGAGCGATGCCGAAGAACAATTGGATGAAGACGTGGTAGCGTTTTTGCTCAAGAATCGAATACACCATGGCGCGGATATCGTTCATGAGCTCTTCGATCTGTTCATCGGTGCGGTCGACGCAATAAAGGAGGAACGTGCCGCGGTCGAAGCAGAAGAAATGCCTTCTATGATCGTATTTCCCGCCTTTTTTTGCGAATAGCTTGGTGAGCTCGAAAGCGATCTTGCCGTTGATCTCGATCAATTCGTCGTTGCGGCGATATCCCCTTCCCGCGGCGGATTCCGAAGCGGAGAAGGCGATGATGGCGTGGGGCTTGCCGGAAAAGCGGGGGTTGCGGCGGAAGACATTGGCCTTTTGCTCGAAGGCGAACAGGTTGAAATAGCTGGCCTTCGTGCCGAAAGCGTATAGGTTTTCCAACTCCAGGGAGTGGACGATGGAACGCTGATTGATGTACATGGCGATCCAATAGGAGAAAGAGCCGGCCATGACGGGGGTGAGCAATAGGAAGAAGACGGGGAGGAACGACCCGGTTCCGAATCCGTTGCTGACGGCGGCGGCTACGGCCAGAATCAAAAGGACGACATAAAGGACGCCGAAGGCTAGGGAGAAGATTAAATGTCTTGTTTTGCTCTTCATTTGCCGTTTCCTTTCTTCTTGCGCATTTCTAATAGCATCTCCGCCTTGAGCCTAGCGATGTCCTCTTCGCTTAAGCCTCCTAGCGGGCTTGGCTTAGCGGGCGCGGGGGCGGGTTCTTCTGGCTTTGCCTCTTCCGCGGCGCTTTCTTGAGGCTTGGGCTCTTCTGCGGCGGGCTCAGGCTTTTCCTCTATCGGCTTTGCTGCGGGGGCAGGGGTTCCCTGACGGCGTTCCAAGGCTTTCTGCCTCATCATCTCCGCTAGCATCTGCTGCTTGAGCCTTTCCTTATCCTCATCGGATAGCGATGGTCCGCCGGCAGGCTCCTCTTCCGGCTCCTTGATGGCCTTGAAGATATCGATGACCGATACGACGACTAAGTAGACCGCGGGGACGAGCAATAAGCCGAATAATCCCCACGGGGATGCGATAAAGCGGTAGAAGCCTCCTAGGACGGGGCTGCTGAAGCGGACGACGCCGAGGATGAAGTAATCGGGGAAGACCTGGTATTGGCCTTGCCTGGACAGGTTTCCTTGGGTGTTGATGCCGGAGACGAAGAAGTAGTACCTCCCCTTTCCGACTTCCGCGCTCTCGTTGACGTGGATGGCCCTCAAACGGTGGGTCATCGGGATGCCGGTGGGGCTTGTTTTGGTTACAAAAGTCGTTTTCTCCTCATCGGTGGGGTAGGCATATTCGTTATCCTGCTGATAGCCATCGATGAAGGTGATGTCGATGGTGTCCCCGGCGATGAAGCGGGCGTAGATGGATTCCGGTTCTTCGCGATAGGTGACGATCGCGGAATCGACGGGATAATCGGGCTCCATGGAGTCGGTTTGCACGACGAAGCTTCCCCAGCCGAATCGGATGGGCTGCCCATAATACTTCTGCTTGTTGATCATGGACTCGATTTGCCCCGATAAGACGAAAAGGAATAAACCTCCGACGAAGATTAAGCCGACCCATTCGATGATGACGCGGGCCTTGCTCTTTTTCTTTTTCGGCTTCTCGCCTTCTCCCGGCTTGGAAGAAGCGATTTTGGGCTTCTTCTTAGGCTTCGGCTCGCTTGGGGAAGATGGCTTTTTGTTCATCTCCAAAAGCATCTCCGCCTTAAGCCTGGCGAGGTCTTCGTCGGAAATGCCGCTGAGGGCGCCTTTGTTCTCGGGCTCGCTCATAGCTTAATGACCTTTCCGCCGACTTCGGCCATGACCGACAGCGCTTCTTTATAGCTATGGAAGACAACCGCATCGTCTTGCTTATATGCGATTCTGTCCGGACCGGCGTAATAGCCATCCAGCGTTTCGACGATGAACCTTCCATCTTCGTCTTCGATTTGCCCTTCTTCAGGCTGCTCTTGGGCCTCTTCCGGCTCCAAATCCGCGACAGGGGTCGCTTCTTCTTGGATTTCGGGCTCTTGGGCAGGCGCTTCTTGAGGCTGCTCTTCTAAGGCAATTTCCTCTTCGGGCTCCCCTTCTTCAGGCAGGTCTTCCTTTTTGCGGCGGAGCTTAACGTTCGGCCTAGGCATGATCTTCCTCTTCTTGCGGCGGATCTTCTTCCTGAGGCGGACGTCTGGCCTCTTTGGCTCAGGCTCTTGCTCGGGCTCGGTTTCTTCTATAGCCTGTTCTTCCAAAGGCTCTTCGCCTTCAAAGCCATGGTATTCGTGCAAGCCAGGCATTTCGGCGGAGATTTCGTTATGGGCGGAAGTCAAGTCCGGCAAATCATCCATGTCGGCTTCTTCGCCGACATTCTGATCAAGCTGCTCGGCTTCGGCTTCTT
>CAMORJ010000073.1 GCA_946623775.1 uncultured Bacillota bacterium
CCGGCGACATTATCTTTGACCGCTAGAGAAAATAGCTCTAGATTGGCCAAGAAGCTTTCATCGATGACGGCCCTCATAAACGGATATTAACGATACTTAGCGTTTTCCTTGATTAATAAGCCGATGGTCTTGTCGATTGAAAGGCCTTCGTTGATGGCGTTGTAGTTGATCTTGATGCGGTGGCGGAGAACCGGATAGGCAAGGGCATCGACGTCATCGAAGGAGACGTTGTAGTTGCCGTGGATCAAAGCGCGGATCTTCGCGCCGGTGATAAGAGCCTGGCCGGCACGGGGAGACGCGCCGTAGCGGATGTATTTCTTGGCGACTTCGCCGCAGTCCTCCATCTCGGGGTGGGTGGCATGGACCAAATGCATGGCGTAATCGATGACTTCCTTGATGCAGGGGACGTCCTGGGCGAGGGTGCGCATCCTGAGGATGGCGGGTCCATCGATGACCTGGGTGGCGTTTTCGGCCTGGGAGTGCTGAGTCAAATTGACGATGTCGCCGAGCTCGTCGACGCTTGGGAATTCCATGGAGACCTTGAACATGAAACGGTCCATCTGGGCTTCGGGAAGCGGATAGGTGCCGTCTTGCTCGATCGGGTTCTGGGTGGCCAAGACGAAGAATGGCTCATCCATGTTGTAGGTGACGCCGGAGATGGTGGCGTGGTGCTCCTGCATGACCTCGAGAAGGGCGGACTGGGTCTTCGGGGTCGCGCGGTTGATTTCGTCGGCGAGGATGATCTGGGCGAAGATAGGTCCTTTCTGGAAGTGGGTCACGAGGTTGCCTTCCTCATCCTTGCGGATGATGTTGGTGCCGGTGACGTCGTTCGGCATGAGGTCAGGGGTGAACTGAATACGGGAGAAGGGCAGGGCAAGGGTCTGTCCGAGCGAACGGACCAAACGGGTTTTGCCGGTTCCAGGGACGCCTTCGAGCAGGACGTTGCCTCCCGCGATGATTGCGATGACAACGTCATCGATGACTTCTTCTTGGCCGATGATATCTTTATGGAGCTCGGCTTTGATTCGCGCGACGGATTCGGCGAATTCCTTAATCATCTGCTCCTTGCTTGCCTCTTGGGCTTCTAATCCTTTTTCTTTCATAGTCATACCTCTGTAATTCGTGGATTGCTGTGGTTGTTATCTTAGCGATGAATGGCCTTTACGGCAGAGAAGCGGCAATTAGTTGCCGCCTCCCTGGCCACCTTGGCCATATAGGTTATTGAAGTAATCGCCTTGGATGTCGGTGAGGTCGTCGTCTCCGACCGTGTCCGCATCGTTGGCTGCATCGCCTTGGTAATCGTTGATGACATCGCCGTATTCGGTTTCGCCATCTTTGGTGTAGATGGTGTCGGTGTGGTGTTCGCCTTCGTGTCCGGATCCGGCGCCTTCGCCTTCACCTTCTCCTTCGCCTTCACCCTCGCCTTCACCTTCTCCTTCGCCGGAGCCGGAGCCCGAGCCTGAACCGGAGCCGGAGCCCGATCCTTCGCCGGAGGTCTGGGAGCCTTCGCCTTCGCCCTCTCCGGAAGTCTGAGAGCCTTCGCCCTCGCCTTCGCCGGAGGTCTTTTCGCCTTGGCCTTCGCCGGAAGTCTTCTCGCCTTCCTGGCCTTCCTGTCCCTCTTCAGAGGGTTCGACCATCTGGTCCATGGCTTCTTTGGCTTGCTCGCCGGCCTGCTCGTTGGCGTTCTGCTGGTCGACTTCCTGCTGCATCTGCTCTGCCGCGTTGTCGATCGCTTCGCTTGCAGCGTCTTTGGCTTCCTGCTGTTGCTGCTGGCCTTGCTGCTGCTCGCCCTGTTGCTGTTCGCCGCCTTGCTGCTGCTCGCCGCCTTCTCCGCCGGAAGCGGGGGTGGCGTCGAGGACGACCCAGCCGATGCCTTCTAAGTAGGCTTCGGTCCAGGCGTGTCCGACGGTGGTGACTTCAACGGGCTTGGAAGCATCGCCGGAAGCGACGGATTGCCAGCCTTCGGTGTAACGGGCGGGGATGCCCATGCTTCTTAATAATAAGGTAAGCGCGCCTGCGAATTGGACGCATACGCCCTTCTTCTCGGTCTGGAGGAAGTAGAGGATCTGGTTCTCTCCGTCGGGGTAGCTCTTGGAGCCGCCTTCGGCGTATTCGATGTCGTATTCGGCGGCGCCTTCGATGTAGGCGCGGGCCGCGAGCATGCCTGCCACGTCATTGGAGAGGTTCTCGCTTGCGATGATTCCATCGAAGTAGGATTCCTCTTCCGCGGAGACGGCGAGGTAGTTGCTCGAGGCGAAGCTGCGGTAGGCAAGCTCAGCCGAGGAGGTCGCCGCGCTGGAGTAGGAAGCGCTCTGCAATAAGGCGGCGCTTGCTGCGTCTAACGCATAGGGGAGGACATGGTAGACCTGCTGGTCCTGCCAGGCTTCCGTGAGGTAGGCATCGGTGCCGCTGGCGGCGAGGTTATCGGATGCATGGAGCGGGAGCAGCATGCGGGGATAATCCTGGAACTGGTCGTCCCAATCGATGGAGAGCTCGTAGGAGGCGGCGCTTGCGGCGGCTAGCTTGTCCGCGGTGTAGAACAGCGGATTGAGCGCGCCTGCAGGGGCGTTATATGCGATGGGGTCGGACCAATCGCTGCCGTCATAGCCGGTGTAGCTGACGTCGTGGAAGTAGAGGTCGCCGCTATAGTCGGTGGTGTAGGTGAACATCACCGGCATCTCCTGCTTTTCCTGCTCTTCCTGGTTCTCAAGCTTCTCGGCTTGGCCGTCGAGCTTCTTGGCGAGGTCTTCTAGGGATTTATAGAGGCTGTCGTTGGGATCGACGCCATTGTCTTTGGCTTTCTCAAGGGCATCGCGGATCTGATCGGCGATATCGCGCATCTTATCGGCGAGTTCCTGGCGGTCATCGATCTCGTTGAATTCGTCCATGAGCTCCTTAAGCGCATCTTCGACGGCTTGGTTATCGCCATCGATGAGGGCTTGGCCGAGATCCTGAAGCGCCTTGTCTTCTTCTGTCTTAAGGGCTTCGCCGATCTCTTCTTTGGAGTTGGCGTCATCGACGATTTCATCGATTTTGTCCTTGGCATCATCAACGAGGTCCTGACGCTCATCGACGTCGGTCTTGCCCTTGAGGTCTTCCTCGAGCTCTTCGAGGACTTCCTGGATCTTGCTGTTGACGTCGTCGCTGAGAGATTCATTGGAATTGAGGTCTGACTCGACCGAGGTGACGTCATCGTGGACTAGGCTGTCCCAGTAATCGGTAGGATTGTTGGGGGCTTGGTGCTTGGCTTCTCTCTGAGGGATGAAGAACGAGCCCGCGAATCCGCCGGCGGCGAGGGCGAGGATCAAGACCGCCGCGACCGAGACGCGGAGTTTGAGCGCGGACATCGGCTTGGCGGCGAGGCGGACCTTCGCGTCCTCGCGCTGCTTCTTGACGATGAGGTTGTCGGAGCCCTGGAACTCGATCATCGTGGCGCATTTCTCATGCAGGCCGAGCTCCTTATCGAGGCGCAACGCAATCTTCTTATCGTCGGGGCGTGCGCGTTTGAAGAAGGCTAGGAAGCCGAGTCCGGCGAACAAGAAGCCGGCGATCAAGGCGCCGCCCAAAGTGAAGGGCGGATATACCAAATGGAAGAGCAAGATGGCTAGGCCGGCGCCGGCTAAGCCTGCTCCCAAGGCTACTAAGATTGACTTCAAGACGTGCTCGAACAGCATCTTTTTCTTGAAACGTTCGAATTCTTGCATGATTTTGACCTCCTTAGCTGTAAATAGCGTTAGAAAGATTGAGGCAATATTACATTCGATACAAAAATTGCAAACAAAAATTTGCGCATTGCGCGTGAAAACGGGCGTGAAAGCGGTTACATACGCATGTGCGCAGTTCCGTATAAGGTCAGAAGCTGAATCTTTAGATTCCTCACCCGATAGGCCTTTTCGATAGGGGGAAGCAGTTCCCGAAAAAAGCGCCGAGAAAATTTTTCATTTTTTTCGGCGCTTATGGCTTAAGTGGGGGAGATACTTGGCTAGAACGAAGCGGGGATCACCTGCTGCGCCATTTCGGACACGAATTGATTCCCATCCTCATAGACGACGCATCCGGGCTTGTCGTCGGGGTCTCCTTCTTGGATTTTGTGCCCGGAGAAACCGTAGGCGGTGATGCGCATTGAAACGCTTTTGGTGGCGCCCGTCTTGGGATCGGCCTGGTTCTCGGTCACGACGATGTCGTATTCGAAGCGGATGAACTCGCCGGTCTGCTTATCGTAATAGAGCCTGCCCTGTATCGGGCCGGGGATGATGTCCTGCTCTTCGATGATGGATAGGAGTTCCTCATCCTCTAGCAGGAAGGTGACTTCGGTGTATTCCTCCCCTTCGTCAACGGAGACGTGATTCGTGGTGATGAACTCGCTGATTTCTTTATCGTTTTTCGTCAATAGATCGCGGCAGACATCATAGTAGAGATTGTCTAGGAAGAGGCTATCGTCCTGAAGGCCGTAGAGGTTCGTGCTGAGCAGGATCCTCTCCAATGCCTGAGGCGAGGTCGCGTCGAACAGCAGATCCCTGCTGATCCTTCCGTTGATGTATTGCGATGACCAAACGTCCTCTTGGAGGGCTTCGGTGTAGGACATCTTGTTGTAGAGGCGGAAATCATCGTCCGTGAAGAAAGCGGTGAGCTGCTGATACAATTCGTATTTTTGCAATTCATCGTTGATCCCGTTATCGGAGTCGTAGGTATAGGAGATGGAAGTGCCGGTCTGGTATATCTCGTAATACCCGTTTCCCGCGATCATGAAATCGAACAGGCTATAGTCGTCGGAAGCGACGATATTGTCGTAGGTTTGCTGGTCGACTTTGTATTGGCATCCCCATGTCCCGACCCCGCGGTAGCTGTAGTAATTCGTGTACATTTTGTACTCGTCATCCAAATCGTGGGTCAGCATGTGGAAGTCCTGCTGGAACAAAGTCGAGAAGACCCTCTCCGCGAATGGGGATAGGTCTTGCTTGACGAGGAGCACCCTCAATTCGTCGACTTCCTCCAGATTGGGGATGGTCGATTCCGAGCTCGATGCCTCGCTTCCGCTGGAAGGAGATGAGGCGGGGGTGCCTGAGGATTGCCCTCCGCAGGAAAGCAGAAGCGGCAGAATCAATAGCGGCAAAAATGCTTTTTTCATCGTTCTGCCCTCCTTATAAGCGGATGGTCACGTCGCGCTTATGGCGATCGGAATTGAACCATGCCTTCTCTTTTTTGTGATCTTTCTCAACCCTGGTCCTGCCGGAGTTGTCCAGACTGATGTATTCGTAATAGGCCCAGTATTCGCAGCGGTGGTAGGGTTTTTTGGAATAGGATTTCATCGAGATGTTGTACTTTCTGTTGGCGGGCATGAAGAGCTCCATCTTCTCTTCCGTGATGTAGGAATAGTATCCGCCCGCATATCCGGGCTGGCAGTCGTGGATCACGCTCTTGCCGAGGGTGAAGCCTTCGATATTGATGACGCGGGTGCCCTTTTTGCTATCGAGCCTGAGGCCGATGTCGTTGTACCCGAAGAATTTCATCCTGCCATAATCCGCGTTATCGATGAGCGGGACGACCTGGATTTTGTCGCTGCTTGATTTGCCTTGGTTGTAGGCATCTACGTAATAACTGTCCTGGCCGGCGACATGAGCTAGCACCGCTTCGGGGTTATGATTTTGGAAAATAGCGTCAATGTAAATGGCGATTGAAAGCAATTCGTTCGGCCTTTCCCAATAGGTTGATGCAAGCGGATCGATCAAGACATCGAGCAGGTTATAAGCCTCTTCCCCAAAATCTTTTCCCCATTCTCCCTGCATTTTGGATTTGGCCGATTTGCCATTGCCGAGGGCGGAATCGAAAGCGCTTGAGACCATCGCCCTGAAAATCGATTTCATCGGGGAATCGATTTGCGCGTTCTCATACATGAATAAGAGCATCACGCTCTCTAGGGGCGTCTGAATTTTGCGGACGTAATCCGATCTGCTTCCGAGGTTGCCCGTCAATTCTTCCAAAAGGATGGCGCCCGCGATATTGGCGTCGTAGTTGGATTTGGTGTCGTCGTATAAAGCGGCGGAGGAGTCGCTGCTGAAAATGGCGTCGACGATCATGCCGATCACGTTGATGGATAGGCCCATCATCCTGAAATCATCCGCGATGTTGGGAACCGCTGGGTTCTGGTTGAATATGCTGAAGAACGCATTGTACGTGCGCCGATTCGCCTCATATCCATTGGGGTCATAGAATTTGTTGGTGACGTACTTATCGGTGCCGAATCGCGTGAATCCGTATTCCTTCATCGCGACTTTCGGCACGATATCGAGCGGATTGACGATGTTCCATATGTTGCTGTACAGGGAATCCTTCGGCTTTTTGATGGTTTGGACGTTGACGTTGGCACCTTGCGGGGCCTCGAAGGTATAGGCATAGATGTCTTCCCTGGAGATATTGACGCTGTTGCCGAAGACCTTCTCACCCTTGTCGAGCTTATTGTCCAGCAACGCCGCGGCGATATTGGCGGTCGCGCCTCCCCTGGAGAAGCCCGACATCCACAATTTGACCTTGCCGGTCACGCCTTTTTCCGATACGTAGCCTTGGACGAAGCTGATGAGCTTGTTCGCGGCGTTATACCATCCTTCATGCATGTAGTCGGATTTGCTGCCATCCCCTAGATGCATGTTGTTGGCCCATTCCCTGTGGTAGCCGCCTGATCTTGGGACGATTCCGATGACGGTGTAATCCCCGAATTCCTTCTTGGCGGCGCAAAGCCCAATGGTGTCGAACGTCATCGTGGCTTTATAGTCATCGTTGGTCTCAACATTATTGAAGCCGAGATTGGTGAAGAATGACTGGATGTTGTGGGATTGGTTAAGATACCAAGCATCGTCGAAAGGACCTACGCCGGTGATGGTTGACATGGCCATGGCCAAAGAAGCGGTAGCCAAATGGGAATCGTATTGGGTGGACGGATGCTCAAAGTAGGAGCGGGAGAAGTAGACATCCGCATAGAAATCATCCGCGTCGCCCTTGTCGATCGGATTGTAATGGAAGACGCTCTTTGTGACCTCATAATTCGCCGCATGCAACTGCAGCGTCCCGACGGACGAGATAGTGATGCTGGCGAGCATTACCGCGGCTAAGCCTGTGCATTTCATAATTGATACCGCCTTTCTTGCGTAATTTAAGTTTATCAAATAAATGCCACTGAAGTGCCACACATATGCATAAGAATGCGCGCTTGCGCGAAGATTGTCTTGCCTTTTGCGCGGATTTCAATACTATACTCAATCGTTATCCCAAGGAGCCCCCCCCTTATGAAAAAGACCCAATTATTGCTAAGCCTATCCGCGCTTGCCTTGCTTGCCGGCTGCG
>CAMORJ010000074.1 GCA_946623775.1 uncultured Bacillota bacterium
ACGCCTTGTTAGAGAAAAACGGTTCTGGCGTCTTTACCCCTTTGGAATAGGTCATAGGCAAATATCCGTTCATTGTTCAAAAACGTCCTTGATCGCACTGTATCAAGAACGTATTAGTCATTTGGTCGAGATGGTGGGATTCGAACCCACGGTCTCCTGCTCCCAAAGCAGGCGCGATAACCAAGCTTCGCTACATCTCGAGCCCTGATATTTTGATGAAATAGCGAAGGGAAAGCAAGAAAAACCGATTACTGTAAGTAATAATGTGGGCTTTATCAGATCGTGAGGCCAGGATTCTCGGCTTCGTAGCAGCTCCTTAGATGGGCTTCCATGATGTCGGCGACCCAGCGATATCCTTTCGCATTGGGATGGATGCTATCGGACATATAGGATTTCAAAGTGGCCTCATCCAGCTTCTCCATATCCTTATATCTATAATAATCGAGGACATGGATGTCCCATTTGGCTTGGATTTGGTCAAGCACGCCCACCAGTTGCTCATAGCGGGCATTCTCGTAATGGGGATTGGTGTAGATGGTGATATCGGCGATGAAATTCTCCTGGATATAGGCAATCAGCCATTCGATTGCCCCAGCGGTGGTTTTGTCGTCGAAGGAATCGATATCCTTGCTCTCCCCCACCGTTCCGTAATCCATGTTGTTGGTGGCATCGTTGGTGGACAGCTGAATGATGAAGTGCTGGTAATCGATATCCAAATCGATTCTGTTTTTGAACCTCGCGACATAGGAATTGCCTTTGGTGTTGGCTAAGTTAGTTCCCGAAACGGCTTCTTTGGTCACGTCGCAGCGCAGATCCTCATCGATCAATTCGACGAAAGACCTGCCGCCCGTGGTCGCGCCATAGGTGACGGAGGAGCCCAAAAAGAAGAACGCTGGCTGTTTGCTTTCATCCACCAAAACGCGGCTAGTCGGCTTGGATGATTCTTGCGAAGAGGGGGAAGCAGGCGCTTCGCCGCATGAAGAAAGAATCAACAATGGAAGAGAAGCAAGCAATAAGCGTTTCATAAATCGCTCCTTATAGTGAATATTACTAAGAGAATTATACCCAATAAGTGGCTTTTGAAATATAGCCGATTAACGGAATCTGTCATCGGAATCAGGATCGATGAAGCGGTCATCCGCCAAAGAGGTTCCGCATTTGGGGCATTTGGTGATGGAGCCGGGGTAATATTGCGTGCCGCAGCGGATGCACGTCTTGATGGATGCGGGGTTCACGTTCGTTGCCTTCACCGCGCCTTTCAAAGCCTTGCGCTGGACATCGTTGACGATCATCGCCGCTAGGAAGAAGGCAACCATGCCGAACCAAGCGCAAGAGAAGACAATCATTGCGGGCTCGACGTAGAACGATTTGTCCATCAGCGTCGGGAGTATGGAATGGAACGCATGGTCCACCGCCCCTCCGACCGTATACGCATTGCCGCGGAGGTCATCGTACAAAGCGGAATTGAAGGCATCGGTGACCTTGGTGGTCAATATTCCATCCGTGTCATTGCCCTGCATCCCTTCGAAATGCCAATTCTCCCTTGGGGAACCGCTTTTGCCCGCATAGACGATCAGCCAATGCGATTCGTCGGAGAATAGCTTCAGGTATTCCCTATAGGCATAGTCCTCTAGGCTGGAAAAGCTGCTGGACCAAGTCTCGTTGTCTATGCATAGCAAATACGGCGAGATGCCGCTGACGGTATAAAACTCGTTGAACGTCGACTCCAAAGCCGCCTCTTCCTCATCGGATAATGCATCCACGTGGTCGATGACTTCGATGGTGGAAGCGTAATTGGTCGGGAGTTTTGCAGGGTTATGGATTCCCGTGAAAAGCATTACGCCGACGGGAATAAGGGCGAATATGCCTAAGAAGACATAAGCCGCTGGGCTGTTCCTCCTTAATTGGTCGGGGGAAGTCGAGCTATAGATGACGCGCGGTTGAAAAGACCTGGTGTAATAGATATAGGAAGTCGCGCCGACGAAAGGCCTAGTAGAGATGCGGGACGCGTTGCCACTGGAACCGCCATGATGCGATGAGCCGCCGGAATGGAATCCGCCGCCGCTGGAACCGCCGCCAGAAGAATGAGGCATATCCTGCTCCTTTCAAAAGCGTACTTAATTATATACGCGTGCACGCAATTATCGAATCCCAAGATAGCGCGGGCAAGCGGATAGTGATATCATCGCTACCGGAAAGGAGGAAATGTCAAATGAACAGACTTAAGAACAATGCATGGGCCATGGTCCTCTTCGTCGTTACTTCGGTCGCTTTGGCTTTGGCAATCGCGAATACCATCATCACCATCATGGGCATCAATGAGGTCGTCGAGGCCGCTATCCAGGCCACCAGGGAGACCACCCCCGACGCAACCGAAGAAGCCCTTCAGTTTGCAGGTGCCGTCGCCAAAGGCGTCGCCATCGCAGCCATGGTGTTTGCTTTGTCGTTCTCCGTCCTCATCGCCATCGGCGGATACATGTATTCGCTCAAGGGCAAATGGGGCGTCTTCTGCTTGGTCGTGGCCATCCTCAAGATCATCGGCGTGGCCATCACCTTGTTCGGCATGGTCGGAAAGAGCATCCAGCCGTTGAACCTTGTCACCAACATCCTCGACATCGTCATGAGCGGATTGTTTGTCGTCTCCGTATTCATGCTTCGCCGCAAAGACACGAACGACTAATCGTCAATTCATACAAAAAAGTACGCAGCGATGCGTACTTTTTGTTTTGTCTTTGCGGCGAACGCTACGCGAGGTAGGGGCCGTTCTCCCGCTTGAGGTATTCCACGAATTCCGCAGCGGGGATTGGTTCGGAGTAATAGAAGCCCTGGATGTAGTCTATGCCGAATTCCGAGAGCATCTCGGTTTGCTTTCTGTCTTCCACCCCTTCTTGCAGCACCTTGAAGGACAGATCCTTCAGCATCCTGATCATCGAGTTCAAAGTCTTTTGGGCGACTTCGGAAGTCATCGCGCTGTCGAGGATGGACTTATCGATCTTCACGATGCGGAACGGCATATCGTAGAGATAGGTGAAGTTCGAATAGCCGGTTCCGAAGTCATCGATGGAGAAGACGAAGCCGTCATTGATGAAGCGGTTCATCATGCCCTGCGCGATCTGCTGATTCTCAATGAAGGCGGATTCGGTGATCTCGAAGTTGATGAAGGAAGGCGGAACGTTGAAGCGTTTGATGATTTCCTGGATCGTCGGATAAAGGAGCGGGTCGATGATCTGCAGCGACGAGAGGTTCACTTCGATGTACTCAATGCCCAGCGCCTTGAAATCCACGCGGGATTGCAGCTGCGCGACCTTGCGGAATATCTGCAGGCCGAGTTTGCCGATCTGCCCGTTCTTCTCCGCGACGGGGATGAATTCGCCAGGAGACAGATATCCAAGCTTCTCATCCTTGATGCGGCAGAGGGCTTCGGCGGAATTGATGCGCTTCAGCTTGCAGGAATAGATGGGTTGGTAATATACGAGGACCGATTCGTTCTCGATGGCCCTTTCGATGGCGGCTTCGATTTCCGCTTCCCTCTTCAGACGTTCTAAGACTTCCACGCCTTTCTCCCCTCCGGCGATATACGGAGCATCGAGGACGAGGACGATTTCCTGTATTGTCTTCACCTGCGTCGGAACCTCAAGGCGGATATAAAGCGGGTCGAAGCGGATTTGGTTATGCTCAACGCCGAAGCCTTTGGAGAAGCCGGCGCGCAGAGCGGACATCAGCTCATCGATTTGGTTCGAGGCGACCATGGGGATCACGATATTCCCTTCGCCGCAGTCATAGATCCGGAAATTATTGTTCATCCGGAGGCAGAAAGAACCGACTTCCTTCAATGCGGCATTCACGCTTTTGACGCCATAGCTGACGTTGAGGCGATGGATGTCGGCGAGCTTGATGATGACCAATTCGCGAGGGGAGCGATTGCCGACGATGGACTCCGCATCGGCCAAGAACGAGGATAGGTTGTATAGCCTCGTCGTCGGATCGCGCCTGCTCTCTTCCGTTTCGAAATTGACCGCCATGACGAACAAGACGACGGAGCAAACGAATATCTCGACCATCCAAGGCTTGAAGATAAGCTGGACGACGGTTGCGCCCGCCGCGGTGGCGATGAACAAAATGATGAGGCCGGCATAGCCCTTCGGGAGGTTCTTGCGGAAAACGACGGCTTCCACGGCCGTGACAAACATGTAGAAGAACGCAGAACCATACAAAGCCCAGATGGCCCAGCCATGCTGATAATTGTTCTCGGCATCGAAATAGAACACCCAATGGGTCGCGCCGTTGATGAATAGCATCGACAGGCCAAACACCGCCGGCAAAGCCGTCAGGATATAGAACCATGGCTTTTTGAATCTGCGGATCAGCGCATTGGAATAGATGAAGAAGATAATCGGCATGAGATTGTGGGTGAAAAGGAAAATGCCATTCAGCCAATTCAATGCCACCATATTGACTTCGCCGCCTTGGGCGATGGTGTTGATCATGATGTTTGCAGCCGCATCCAAAGAAGCGGAGAAAAGCTCCGAGAGGACGAGCAATAGGAAAAGAATGTTTCGTCTGTTCTTAAGGCAACGACGATGGATCAAGAGTATGATCGTTACCAAACACACGAATACAGCGGCAAATTCATATTCGTAGAAATATTTTAAAGGAGACATGCTCGGCGAAATTGTAAACCTATTTAATCAATGTGAAAAGATATTCTTTTCAAGGGGCAAAACAGTCGATGATGCAGTGTCAAACCCTGAAAACCAAACAGACTGTTTTTCGCGGCGAATATCGATACATGTCCCCGCTGTTTTAAAAAACCCGGCCGAAGCCGGGTCTAGGGACAATAAGACGAATCGCCTTAGAAAGTATAGAGGATTGCGGAGCCGCCCGTGACGATCCAGCAGGCCAATATGGCGACTAGCATCGCGCCGACGAAGACGTTTCCGGTCTTGCGGTAGCAATAGGTGCAGATGAAGGAGAACACCAAAACCTGCGGGGCAAAAACGATCAATAGAGACATGAACGGGCCGCCGAAGGTCGTGGAGAAGAGCAAGTCGGCTCCAGGGCCAAGTTGAGCGAAGAATGGGATGTACTCAATCAAGATAACGATCAAGATGCCGCCCACCATGCAGAGGGCGTATTTCCACCACACCTTGAAGAAGGCGACAATGCCTTTTTCATTCGTGCCAGGAACCCTATTGCCGGCGAAGATCTTGGAGTTATTCAAGATGAAGAAGATCAAGAAGATGGGCAGATAGACCAAGAACATCAGGAAGCGAGAGAGATTGAATCCGCGGAAGAACGGCCAGATGAAGCGGAGATCGAGCTGGAACACGCCTTGGGTGAATAGGACTTGCAGATACATCCATAAAGCACCGGCAACGACGACGATCGCGGACTTGCCGAGTAATCCCCAGTCGAACTTATGTTTATGCTCTTCGTCGTCCCTAGCCATGCCGAGATCGACAAAGTCGGTATCAAGGGTTCCCTTCTTTTTCTTGCGGAACCAAGGGATGAGGGTGAAGCAAAGCATGACGACAATCAAGAATAGGTACCAAACCAGGAAGCCATCGCCGATGGTCATGGAGAAGACGTGCTCAGGGAACGGGAACAAACCATGTCCGAGTTGGGTCAGGAATGGATAAGTGACAGCCGAGATTCCCATGGTGATGAGAGCGGCTTTCCACCACTTCCAGCCTTTCTTTTCCTTTTCGGGACGGTTGGGGACGCCAGCATAGACGGGGGCGAACCACTTCACGTTCTTGAAGACCATCGCCATGGCAACCGCTGAAGCAATAGAGCAAAGCATTCCGAAGAACACCAGCCACTCTTTGGCCATGAAGGTATGGTTCTTGGCTTCGATGGAAAGCGGAGTGGCAACAGAGGCAGAAACCCAATCAAGGGTATCGGCGATCGCGCCGCTATGATGAGTCAGCAAACGGTGATTGGTGACATATAGATTGCGCCTTCTGGAGGTTCCTGCGGCGAAATCCTCATGGAAGGTCTTATTGAATGCCGCTTCACCAGTAGAGACGCCAAGGAAGTTCGCATTGGTCTCACCATGCATAACCTCATCGTTGATCGGGGTCTTTGCATAATCCCTGAAGTAATTGAATTCATCGTACTTCGCGCTAAGGATCAACGGGTTGTTCCAATGGATATCTAACAATCCATCTTCGTCGGAATCATATGCCATGCGGCCCATCGCATCGGTCTGGGTCTTGAAGATTTCGCCAGCCTGAAGGATGGTAGCGCGCGGCGAAATATCATGAGGGACGCCATTGATTTCGAGAACCGCATTGGAGCAAGCGGCCGAAACGGACCACGCCGCCCAGGTGCCCATGGAGTGGCCGGTGACGGCCATCTTGGTTGGGATAACGTATTTCTGAGTGGCTAGCCAATGGTAAGCAAAGGTTCCGCCCATGGAGGAATCTTTGATTCTCTCCTGCTGGACTGCGCCGGTCTCTTTGTCGACGGAATGCGAATACTTGTTGATGAAGAAGTCCAAGCAGGAGAAATTCATCATCAATTTGTAGCGGTCAGGTCCGCTGGAAAAGGAATAGGTCTTATCCTCCTGCGAATCCCAGCCATAGCAGACTTTGGCGACTTTGTGGTTGGTGAATCCACGTTCCATCATGCCAATGCTGGTGGAACCATGACCGAATTCGTCGATGGCCAAAGCAACATAGCCGTGACGCGCGAATTCAAGCGCATAGGCAGCGGAGGTCTCATGGTCGTTTTGATAGCCGTGCAAGCACAAAACGGCGGGAGCAGGATGGTTTTCATCCACTCCTTTCGGAACATAGAGCTTGTAGCCCATGGAGTATTTGGTCTCGTCTACGGTCGTCGCTTCGATTTGGCCGGAGGTCACTGCTATGTTCCCCCAGTCTTTCTGCACGCCGTCAGCCAGGCCTAAGCAAAGCAAAGTCGCAGCAAGCAGCCCTGCCACCGCAATCAAAGCTTTCCTGGCGCCCTTAATAAATTCGAGCACCTTCGAGAAAAAACTTTTCATATGTTTCCCTTCTTTCGCTGACGATATTTTACGCTTTTGGGCACAAATAGTGAAACAAGTTGTTTCAAATAATTGTTCTTTGGACAAGTTGTTATACTAATTTCAACGATGGCATTCGCAATCAAAGAATACGATATGGCTTATAACCAACTTCTTACCGATTTCGCAGCGGAAGGCATGGGATTTCAACGTGTCTTTGGAGACGAGCTTGGCTGGTCGTATGCAGAATATCTTCTATTGACTCATCTTCTATGCGCGACCGAAGCGTATTCCGTATTCGGCGGCGAGGAATTCATCGGGGCCATC
>CAMORJ010000075.1 GCA_946623775.1 uncultured Bacillota bacterium
CGGATGGCCGGCAGGCGGAACATGATTTCGTTGTAGAACTCGCTGATTTTGTCGATGCGGTTGCCCTTGTAGGTCCTGAGGAACGTGCCGACTTTCAGTTTGTCCTCGTCCCCCACTTTGGTCAGGTCGTGCTTGAACTTGATGGGGAGGCCATAGGCGTATGCGAATAGCCCGCCCAGCTCGCCGATCCAATAGTTCATCTCGTTCGCGTTGGTCCCGATGATCATGTCGATGTCGGCGATATCCCCTTCCTCATACGCTTTATATGGGTCAAGGGGGATCAATCTGCCGTCCCTCATCGGGAAATTGTTGATGTCATTGAGGACTTTGTTTGCCTCGATGAGCTGTTCGATCGGCATGTTGGCCAACTCATCCATGCTGGATGCCTTGGTGACTTCCAGAAGCTTTTTGGTAAGCGGTTGGCATTCGTCGATGGAATAGGTTAGGCACACCGAGCCCGATTCGGCGATGACGCGGCGGAATAGCCCTTTCGCTTCTTTGATCAGAGGCAGCAAGGACACGGAGCCTCCTCCCGCGGATTCGCCGAAAACGGTGATGTTGTCGACGTTTCCTCCGAAGGCGGCGCCGTTTTTCTTTATGTAGCGGAGCGCTTCTATCTGGTCGAGCAGGCCTAGATTTGGCGCATCCGGATAGCTCTCCCCTCCTTCGACGTAGCTGAAATCGATGAATCCGAAGATGCCGATGCGGTAAGCGATTGTGATCAGGACGACGTCTTTGTTCAGCTTGACGAAGTTGGTTCCGTCATAGAGTGGGTCGGCCGTCCCGCCCCACCCATAGGAGCCGCCATGGATGAAGACCATGATCGGCTTGTCCTTTCGTGTGGATTTGCAGTTTGTGAAGACGTTCAGGTATAGGCAATCCTCGCTTTGGGGGTAGAAGGATGCCCGTTCCGAGTCAAGAACCGTCTGAATCGGCGAATGCCCATTGTAATAGGCTTCGTAGATTCCATCCGATTCTTCGGCGGGGACTGGCTTTTTCCACCTTCTCTCCCCGACGGGGGGCAAGGCGAAGGGAATGCCTTTGTAGGCGCAGACCTCGCCATCTACCATAGGCACGAAGGTGCCGTTATGGCATGTGACGGAGTGCTCTGCGTCGGGATTCTCGTCCAATTGCCTGTTGACGCCGAAAAGGGACCTTATCCGTTCCTTTTCTTTCGAAACGCTCATCGCCTATTTCTTCCTTCTGAAGATGGAGATGATCTTCTCGAAGAAGTTGCCCTTCTCCGCGAGCTTGCGCTTGATCTCGCCGATGGTGAGGTCTTGCTGCGAGGTATGGGTGACGAGGGACTGGGCGACTTTGACGAAGATGTCGCGGAAGCGCTCGATGCTCTCTTGCTTGTAGCGGCTTGCCGCGTAATCGATCATCAAGACCAAACCATCGGAGCCATCGAGGATTTCCATATCCAAGATGGTCTGGGAGGCGGCTTGGTTCTGGCGGATGGAGATGGTTTCGATGTTCATCCCGCCCGCGCCGGACATGTCGCGGATATCCTGCTGGTAAAGCAGATATGCGGCTTCGTCTCCGCCGACCTGGTTATGGGTGTCGACGTAGGAATAGCAGCTGTGCTCGATGCCGCCTTTGACTTGCTCGTGGACTTCGCGGAACAGGTCGACGACGGTCATCTTGTCGTTGAACCTGACCCCTAGGGGCAGGTCGCGGAACAGAAGTCCGACCGTGGTCATCATCTCCACGTCTTCCCTGCCGTTATAGATCCAGGAAAGCAGGATGTCGTCTTTCTTGTTGTAGATGGAGGTCGCAAGAAGCGCGACGGAGATGAAGAATTCGTTCCTCGAGATGTGGTAATGCCTTTCCATCGCCGACATCTGGGGCTGCTCGATGCCAAGGGGCGTGAACAGCTCGCCGAGCTCATTCTCCCTGGATTCGTGGTCGATCTGGGGATAGGAAGACCATTCGACGCCGTCGTAGAGGTCCTCGAAGTATTTCTTCGATTCCTCGTAGAAGGCGGTCGACAAGGCCTCTTCCCTCTTCTGCAGCATCAGGTAATAGAAGTCGGGATCGGGCATCATGCCGACGTATGCCTTGGCGATGTTGCCCATGAATACCTTAAGCGATGTGCCGTCGAACACGGTGTGATGGACGTCGAAGAAGACGTATCCACACTTCTCCGTCTCGAAGACGCGGCAGCGGTACAATCTGCCCTTGATGATCTTGAAGGGGATGACGAGGTTGTCCTTGAGGACGTCGAATTCGAATTCGGAGAGCTTCTCGACTTTGATCTCCTCGAATAGCTCGGGGTGATAGGACTGCACGATCTCGCCGTCGTCGTTGAAGTCGAACATCGTGAGCAGAGCCGGATGGTTCTTGATGACGGTCTCCAGCGTTTGGGCGAGCTTCTCCATCTCGAACATCTCTTTGTCCACTTTGAGCATGGAGAAGAGGTTGTACATCGTGGATTTCGGCGTGTAGAGCTGATAATCCACCATGTAGAGCTGCTCTTTGGTAAGGGGGTGAATGGCTTTCATCGCTGCCGCGTTCTTGGATTCGGGCGATTCGCCATCGTCGTTTTGGTGGTTCTCGATATAGAGCTTGGCGATGTTCTCGGGCGTCCTGCCGCGGAAGATATCGTTCGCGGTGAGCCCGGGGAGGCCGGAATTGACGATGACCTGGATGGAGGCCAAGGAATCGCCGCCGAGCTCATAGAAATCGTCGTTGATGCCGACTTTATCGGCTTTCAGGACCTTCGACATCGCCTGGCAGATCTTCTCTTCGGTCTCGTTCCTCGGGGCGACGTATTTGGTCTTGAAGCTCGAGGAATCGGGCTTAGGAAGCGCGGCGCGGTCGAGCTTGCCGTTTGGCTTCAAGGGGATGGAATCCACTTTGACGAAGAAGGCGGGGATCATGTAATAGGGAAGCCTCTTCATGAGCTCCTTCCTCACTTCGTTGGGGTCGAATTCGACCGCGTCTTTGTAATAGACGGCCAAATAGGACTTGTCCTTCTCCTCGAATCCGCGCGCCGCGGCCCAGGAGAGGTTCAAGACGGCCTTCACGGCGGCTTCGATCTCGGCCGGCTCGATGCGGTTGCCGTTGATCTTGATCATGTCGCCGGAGCGGCCGAGCAAGACGTAGTTGCCGTTTTCGTCGATCCTGGCGAGGTCGCCGGTGTGGTAAACGCCGTTCTGGAAGGCTTTCTTCGTTTCTTCAGGCAGGTTGATGTAGCCCCTGACATAGGGGTTTTCGAAGCAGAGCTCGCCCATCTCCCCCTGCGGGGCTTCCTTGCCATCCTCGTCGAGGAGGGTGATCTTGGTCTCGACTTCGGGATGCCCGACGGGGCAGACCTCATAGGATCTGTCGATTTGGAAGACGCCGACGGCGAATCCCGATTCGGAGCAGGCGTAGATGTTGATGAGCTCCAGGTTCTTGTTGTAGACGTTGTTGGCGGGCTCGCTTCCCACGAAGAGCATCCTGAGGAAGGGCCCGGTCTGATTTCCGAGCATCCTGACGTAAGAAGGCGTCAGGAAGGTGATGGAGATGCGCTTCTCGAAGAAGAACATCTTAAGCGCCATCGGGTTTTTGATGGTCGCATAGGACACGACGAACGTCTTTCCGCCGTGGATGGAAAGCGCCTTGAGGATGACGATGACGGAGGCGACGAAGTTCAAAGGCGCCAAAAGGGCCAAGCGGTCCTTGTCGGTGAAGGGGGTTACGCCGTTGACTTTGATCGATTCGATGGCCCTCTCGAGGTTGCCGTATTCGTGCAAGACGCCTTTGGGGTTCCCGGTGGTTCCGGAGGTGTAGATGGCGTAGGCGGCGTCGTGCATGCCGACTTCCTCATGGCCCGGGATGGATTCGCAATGCATGATTTCGTCCCAATTGGCGGAGGAAATCTCGATTTTGCACCCGCAGTCCTTGCGGATATAGGCGATGCGCTCAGGGGCGTAGGTGTCTTCGACAAGCGCCCAAGCGGCGCCTGCTTTCCAGATGCCGACCATCGCGACGATGGGGAGGACGCCGCGGGGGAGGTTGATTAAGACGAAATCCTCTTTCCCGACGCCCTGCTGCTTGAGGTAATTGTAGATTCTGCCCGACATGTCGTCGAGCTGGGCATAGGTGATGCCTTTGGAATGGGCGTCGTCGAAAAGAATCGCCTTGGTCGGGGTTTCCTGGGTGAATTGCCCAAGAAGCTCAATGATGTACATATCTGATCTCCTTTGCTTAGATGATATTGAGGATATCGGTGAAGCCGGTGAGCTCGAACGTCTCCATGATGTCGGGGCAGACATGGGCGACGCTCATGGAGCCTTTCGCTGACATCGTCTTCTGGGCGAAGAGGATGACCCTGAGGCCCGCGGAGGAGACATAGTTGACGTCGGCGAGGTCGAGGATGAGCTCTTCCGCGTCCGCCATCGCCTTCTTCAATTGCTCCAGCAATTCGGGCGACGTGTTGGTGTCGACCCTGCCGGACACCGAGACGGTGACCTTTTTGCTTTCTTTGTTGACTTTGATGTTCATGTTGTTTTACCTGCCTTTCAGAATCTCTTTTTCAGCATGAGGACATTTTTGTTTTCGATTCGTTCGTATTTGACCTCGTCCATCGTTTTCTTGACGAGGAACAGCCCCAATCCGCCGATTTCCCTTTCTTCCAAGGGGGCGTTGATGTCGGGATCTTCCCTTTCCAGGGGGTTGAATTCTTTGCCTTTGTCGGCGATGACGACCGTGAAGGTCTTGCTGTCGTCGGACAATTGGTAATCGATCTGCATCTCGCCGGTCTCGGGGGCGTAGGCGTAGGATGCGATGTTGACGAGGATCTCCTCAAGCGCCAGCTCTATTTGGTAGACGGTCTTATGCGGGACATTATGCTCTTCCAAGAAGCTGACGATGGGGCCGACCCCGCTTGAGACGTCGTCCCTGGTCGCCGGGAGGGTGATGCGCGTCACGCCTTCGTCCCATCCGCGGTATTCGACGCACAGCATCGTGATATCGTCGAATTGGTCGCTTGCCCCCATGAACGCCTTCACTTCGGACAGCATCCCCTTGCAGATCTCTTCGGGGGCGAGGTCCTCGAAGCGGTTCAGCGCCGCGACCGCCCTTTCCATGCCAAATTGCCCGTGGGCGTCCCGCGATTCGGGAATGCCGTCGGTGTAGACGAACAATTTGGAGCCTTTCTCGAGCTGCAGCTGATACTCCGTATAGGGGGCGTCCGCGTAATAGCCGACGACGAGGTTGTGCTTGTCGTTGATGACCTCGAAGTCGCCGCTTGGCTTCTTGAGGATCGGCTTTTCGTGGCCTCCGTTGGTCGCGGTCAATAGTCCCGTCTTCAGGTCGAGCACGCCGAACCAGACGGTGACGAACATCTCCTCCTGCTGGTTGGAGCAGATCTGGCGGTTGACCCTGGTCAGCACCTCTTTCGGGCTATAGCCCATCATCGCGTAGTTCTGGACCATGATCTTCGAGGCCATCATGAACAAGGCCGCCGGGACGCCTTTGTCGGAGACGTCGGCGATGACGAGGCCCAGATGCGACTCATCGATGAGGAAGAAATCGTAGAAGTCTCCCCCCACTTCCTTCGCCGGATGCATGATGGCGTAGATGTCGAATTCCTTCTTGTCGGGGAAGGGAGGGAAAATGCGCGGCAGCATCGCCTGCTGGATCCCCGTCGCGATGCCAAGCTCCTTGCTTTTGGAATAGAGGTTCCTCTCGTTGGACGAGAAAAGCATCGCGTAGATGAGGACGAGGGACACCATCATCGAGGAATAGAGGATGGACACGCCATAGGAATATCCCCCTGCCCCAACGGCGACCAGGGGCAGGCTCATGAAGACGATGATGATGACTTTGGTCCTGGCCTTCTCCTTGGATAGGAAGAGGGATACGATGACGAAAAGCACGATCATGACGATGTAGACTCGGCAAATCCACCACGTATTGGGGTTGCGGGAATAGACGCCATATTCGTCCATCGTGAAGTAGATTGGATAGAAGAAATTGACGAACGGGAGCACGTAGAAGACGATGAGGAGGAGGCTTGCGATGTTGCTCATGACGATCATCGGCTTGCCTTCGACCTTCAGGACGTAGGTGATGTAGAGCCAGAAGAAAAAGAAGAACACGGTCTCGGATGCGAATACGAGCATGCAGAGCACCCTGTTGAGGTTCACCAGCTCCGGTATGCCATCCACCACCATCTGGACGAGGTCGAGATAGCAGACAAGGCATCCCACCGTCAGAAGGGTGACGAAGATGCGGATGTATCCGTTTTGCCTTTTGTAGGCGGGGAGGATGGATGCGACGATGACGATCGAGACCATGATGGCCAGCAATTCGCCGCCGATGCTGAATGCGAAAGTCGGGACGAGGTTGCTGAGGCCCTTCATCTCGACCGCGACGACCGAGCTGATGAGGAAAAAGCACATGAACCCGAAAAGCATCGGGATGATCCACGTCTTTTTGTTCAGGCTCTCGGTGATTTTGGTTTCAAACGCCATAAGGTTTCGCGCCTTTCCTATTTGCGAAAGCCCAAATCCCTTCTTTCTGATGGATGATTGGGCTCCGGGCGATGGAACGATTCCCTAAATAGGGAACCATTTCTCGAAGATTTGAAAAAATTATATGCGAGAGCGGTTTTCTTTTCTAGATATTCTCGATAGAGAATTTCTCATTTTGTCTGCCGGCCCCCTCATCGGGCTCGGCAGATAAAATGATATCGCCGCCGAGGCTATGCCTCGATGCAACCAAAGTGGTATAGTTTTCTAGAAAAAATGAGCAAAATCCACATCGTACTGCACGAGCCGGAAATCCCCCAGAATACCGGCAACATCGCTAGGACGTGCGCCAGCATCGGGGCGACGCTCCATCTGATTAAGCCCTTGGGCTTCTCTTTGGATGACAAATACATGAAGAGGGCCGGCTTAGATTATTGGGACGCATTGGAAGTCAAAGTCTACGAGAGCATCGAGGAATTCTATGCGAAAAACGCGGGTGCCGAAATCTATTATTTCAGCAAGAAGGCCCACCGCGTCTATGCCGATATCCGATATCCCGAAGAGGTGTTCCTGCTGTTTGGGAAGGAAAGCGTCGGGCTTCCCGAAGAGATCCTCAAAGAGAACGAATCCCATGCCCTCCGATTGCCGATGAGGGAAGGATTGCGGTCGCTCAACCTATCGAACGCCGTGGCCATAGCCGCCTACGAAGTGCTTCGCCAAAACGGCTTCCAAGGCTTGGCGCTAGAAGCCGATTAGAAAAAAGCGGACATCGGAATACTTGCGATGCCCGCTTATTTTTTTGGCGAAGCTTAGC
>CAMORJ010000076.1 GCA_946623775.1 uncultured Bacillota bacterium
CGCTTATTTTCCTCCTGGAGGCAAGCGAGAAGACCTGGAATCCGCCCGAATCGGTTAGGATCGGACCATCGTAATTCATGAATTTGTGGAGTCCGCCAGCCTTTGCGACAGTCTCTTCGCCAGGGCGGAGATGCAAATGGTAGGTATTGGCCAAAACAACGCCCGAGCCACAAGACTTCACTTGCTCAGGAGACAAAGTCTTAACGGTAGCGTTCGTGCCTACAGGCATGAACATCGGTACTTCGACATCGCCGTGCCATGTATGCAAAATGCCATACCTTGCCCCTGTTTGAGCATCGATGTGTTTGATTTCAAGCCAAAACGATTTATCCATGGCGCTTATTCTAAGAGTTTCCTTTCTTCCCTTCAACAGCAGGGAAATCAAAGACAAAATGTCATGTAATAAGGGATTTCGGTCCTATCCTCAAAATCGATAAAAGGGCGTTCGCAAATCAAAATAGGTTTGCGAACAAAGTCACCGTGTTTGGTTCTCAATTTAGTTGCGGAAGCGATGGACCGTTGTCTTCCAGTTTTGACCTCCACGGGCTGTGTCTTCCCATATTTTCCATAAAGGAAATCAACTTCGAAATACACTAAATATGTAGTTCCGTCAGGCTTCTCAACCTCTTCGCTCCACGAAGTATAGAAAAGCTTCTTGCCCGAGGCGGAGAGCATCTGCAAAATAGCTCCCTCCATTATATAACCAAGATTGGTTCGCAATTCACCCTGAATGAGTTTCTTATAGAACGGGCGAACATCGTTTGGGTCTTTTGTGTATGCGTGGCACAACGCAAGACCAACGTCGCTATAATACAATTTAAACCGAGTCACATCGATGCCTGCAGAATGAGCAATTTCAATCACATCGGTTTCATGAACTACTCCGAATATTTTGCTTTCTTCTATTTTGTCCATGTTGTTCGAAAAAGCGCTGGTGCGAGGGTCTATGCCAAACAATGTCAAAGGCATTGTAAAAGTCTGCCTGGATGCGATTAACGGAAGAAGGTCGAATATCCTTTTGGTTTGGGTTCCGTATTTATCGTCCAGTTTTCGCAGATCGTTTTGGTAGAGAGCGATGATTTCCTTCTTTTTTCTTTCCGCCGCGGCGATGTCTTTTGTTTCCAAATAAGCCGCCACAACCGATGGCATTCCGCCGATGGACAGGTAATAGAAAAATGTATTCAGCAGCCTCTTATGTAGATTGGGATCAGGCGTCTGTCGCTTTTCATACAGTCCACGAATCATTTGGGCTTCTTCCTCTTTCCCGACGGCCCAAAGGAATTCTTCGTAATCCATCGGAAACATTTGAATTGGATATTCTTCAGACGGAATTTGAATGGAAGCGGTGTTCTCGCGTATGGAAACAAGGGAGCCGGTTTCAATGTAGTAATATCTTCCGTCCTTCACGAGTTGCTTCAACCTCTGACGGGCTTTCGGACAATGCTGGATTTCATCGAAAACAATTAAGGACCCTTTGGGCAAAGGTTTTACGTTAAGGAAGAAAAATAGCTTCTGGAAGAATTCTTCAAGATTATTGAGTGAGTCAAATAAACTCAGCACATCTTCTGGGGCGGAAGAAAAATCAACGATAAGGAAATGGCCAAAATGCTTTCGGCCGAACTCTTCGCAGATAGTCGTTTTTCCAACACGCCGTGCGCCTTCAATTAGCAATGCACTGCCGCCTTTGCTTTCCTCAAACCAGCAGTTCATTTCTTCTTCGATTTTCCTTTTAAATGCCAGCATAATAATTTATCCCGATAGATTCTAACATATTTTATCACAAATGCAAATTTTAGAGACTTTCATGTGGTAGGAAATGCAAATTTTAGAGACTTTCATGTGGTAGGAAATGCAATTTTTAGAGACTTTCGAAGTAAGAAAAAAGCTGCCCAGGGCAGCCTCATATCTTCATTGCTTAATTACCAATACCTGACGGCGTATAACGTCGCCTGTTTCTTGGCCTCGGCATCGCTTAATTGGGGATGTCCGGAAACGTCATAGCCTTTCCTGGTGAGGACTTCCACCCCTTCTTTGCCCCAGAACCAGGTAAGGAGTCCGATTCTCTCGAACTTGTTCTCATCGGTAAGAGGCGCCCACTTGGTAGGCAGATAGAACATCTGGGATCCACGAAGCATGAAATTCTGAGGCTCCCAGTCCAAGGCGACCTTGGAGAATCTGGCGAAGCGATACAAAGCGAATAACGCCTCGAAGTATTCTTCGCCTAAAGGGCCTCTGGACAAAGCGGTCAAGCAATCGTCCTCGGGGAAATAGTCGAACACCAAGACGCCATGCTCATCGTCGTGGAAGCATAGCTTTGCCATGTTGATGCCCGCGTGCTTGAGCTGTTTGTAGTCCGCCATCGCCTCAGCGAAAAGATCCATCCTATAGACGCGAATCAAATAAGTGCGGCCCGACCATGTGGCGATATAGGTCACGTGGCCGCTATGGGACGCCTTGATGGAAACTGGAACGAACTTCTTGTTCTTTATTTGAATAAACTCGGGCATGTCAGCCATGCCGTCATTCTAGCAAATAAGGCGTTCTTTGTAAAATCATGCGGTTTTTCAATTGTCGAAAACCGAAGAAAACATCGGCATTATCCCAGAAAATAGTTTTTTGATTTTATAATCAAAAAGCATTCTTTTCGCTCACGGTCCTCCAAAACGAACATATCCAAAGCTAAAGATGATACAATAAGCGCATCGATGGAAATCAATAACGAAGTCCTGCATAAAATCGCTTTGCACGCCGAAGAAGCTTCTGGAAGGAAAATCGTTTTCCTGTTCGTCCAAGGCTCTCAGAACTATAACCTAGAGACCGAAAGCTCCGATATCGATTGCAAAGCCTTCTGCTTGCCTAGCTTTGAGGATTTCTATTACGGCAAAGAATACTCCGCCACGCTGGAGGGGGAATACGGACAAACGACCGTCCATGACATCAGGATGCTCGTGGACCTATTGACCAAGATGAACCCGACCTATGTGGAGATGTTCTTCTCGAAGCATTTATACTTCCCCGATCCCGAGTTAAAGAAAGCGCTCCTGTCCTATGTCCCCGAATTCAAAGGGCTTAAGGGCTTCTATAACAACCTGTTCAGGCTTTATAAATACCGCTTCCTGCAATCCATGATCGGAACCTTCAACAAGAAGCTGAAGGAACTGGAGAAGCCGACCCCCGCTAGAGAGGCGACGGTCAAGGAATATGGCTATGACATCAAGTCTGCAAGCCATGCTATCCGCTACTTCCGCTTGCTTATCGTCATCGTCACCTTCATCCGCCATCAGACATCATTAAGCCCCTATGAGGCCTATGAGCAAGAACTCTCCCTCACCGACCTCAACGCAAGGCAATACCTATTCGATATCAAAGTAGGCAAAATGCCCAAAGACGATGTACTGGATCGCCTGAATTTCGAAAGTCAGTATGTCCAAGCGGTTAAAGACCAATACGAAGCGATGTCGAAAAAGCCAGTCGATTCAACGCTTGCAAATACGTTAAGGAAACAGATATACGAATTCGTGAAAGCCCAGCTTGCCTAGCAGTTGCTTTCCAATACTTTGGCCAGACCGCCCTGCGCGGTCTCTTTATATTCCTCGGACAAAGAATCGCCCGTGATCTTCATCGCGGCCACCACATCGTCAAAGCTCACTTGGTTTTTCCGGATGGGGGCGATGATCGCAGCGTAAAGATAGGATGCATAGGCGTGGACTGCTGCCATGCCGTTTCTTTCGATGCAGGGGATGATGACGAACCCATCCACAGGGTCGCAGCTTAAGCCCAGGAAATGCTCCATCGCCACTTCCGCGGCGTATTCGATTTGATAAGGGGATAAGCCATCCAGCGCGCAAAGCGCAGCCGCGGCCATCGCGGAGGCCGTTCCTATTTCTGCTTCGCATCCGCCTACCGAACCGGCGATGGACGCGTTTTGCTTTACGACGTTTCCGATGACCCCTGCCGCATATAACGCTTCTTTGATTTTCGCGATGCTCGTCTTCTTATGGACATGGGAATAATAAAGAAGGGATGGCACAACTCCGCTTGATCCGCACGTTGGTGAGGTAACCACCAAATCAAATGAAGAGGAGGATTCCGCGACGGCATAGGCATAAGCCGTGATGAACATGGAGCGTCTTCCTTCGCCACCCGTCAATCCTTCCGCTTGATGCTTTATCGCGGAGGCGCAGCGGTAATACTGAAGGCGAGGGTTGTCGTTTGCCGGCACTTGCCCCGTCTTCCTAAGGCCGAGGCGGACGGAAGCCATCATTTGCTTGGCGATGGCGGTCATGTATTCGTCGATGTTTTTGTCTTCAAACTCACGACAGAAGTCGGCGAAGTTCGCGATATGGTGTTCTTCCATATAGGAGGTGATCTCTTTCAGGTTTGCGAAAGGATAGATATCGCGTTCGTTGACCTTGGGGTCATCCTCGCTATAAAGGGCACCGCCGCCTAGAGAGCAATATGTCGCTTTTTGAATACACGCATCCCCTCTTTTTGCCATGAAGGTCATGGTGAGAGGATGCTCCATCTTCGTCTTGATGTCATAGGAAAAGGATACGCGGATGCCTTTTAGGGCTTCCTCGATCGCCTTGTCGGTATGATGGCCTTTGCCGGTGCAGGCCAAAGACCCATAGAACACCACTTCAATATGATCAAACCCATCATCGCCGACCAAGGCTTTAAAAGCTTTCGCCGCGGCGAAGGGTCCAATCGTATGACTGGAAGATGGGCCAGGGCCAATGCGGAATAAATCACGCAAGGATTTCATAACGAAAATAGTCTACTCCATCAAACAGGAAAAAGCCCTAACAGGATGAATCCTGTATAATGACATTAATTGGAGGTTCGACCATGCCCCTATCAGAAAAGAAGAAGCCTAAGTTTCCGCGCCCATTCCTTGGAACGGGGCTGGAAGATGAAAGCGAGCAAGAATGCCGCCTCGCAAGAAAAGCGCCTAACGAAATCGAAGCGGAGAAGCATTTGCTTAAAGCGATTGAGCTCCGCCCTTTGAATGGGGCTGCCTATTATGATCTTGCCTTCCTTCGTTTCAGGTTGAAAAAGCACGGACAAGATACCGTTTTAGATCAACGTATTGAATACATGGAAGAGGCCGAAGCCAAGATGTACTCGCTTATCATCAACGACAAAGACCTCTCATCCAAGATGGGGGATCTTTATGATTGCCCAAATACGCGTTCCTATGTGCTCTTCCTATACGATTTCATCCAAGAGCTAATCGTCGGCGCCCGTTATGAACAAGCCCTTGCATATTGCAAGAAGTACATCGATGTCGATGCGACGGACGTCATGTATGTCCGCTTCATGATGACCAAACTCATGCTCACCCTCGATAAGCTGGATGAGTTTGAATCCTTCTACGAGCAAAACCCCACCGAAGAGAACTTAGCCCTTGCCGACAAAGCGCTTTACTATTCCATCACCAATCAAGTCAAAGAATTCTACGATGTAGCGGAAAAGCTCCGTGAAAACCCGTTCCTCTATTCCTATGTTCTTTATGGCAATCCCCTGGTCGAAGATTTTGTAAAACACACCGCGACCTATGAATACGGCCTAGATTGGGAGGAGGAATGCGACCATTTTATCCATGATGTCCGCATGACCGGCCTCCAAGACGAATTGACCCGCATCCAAGCGTTCCGCTCCTTAAGTCTCATTAAATCGATGAAAGACATCCCCGACAGCTTCTGGACGATGTTCTTTTTCATGCTTCCGCTTCATATTACGGGCTTAGAGCCATTCACCCTTCTAGAGGTGGTGAAATATTTCAAAGAATCCGAAATTGAAGATTTGGAAGAAATCGACAAAGAAGAGGTCCGGTCGACGATCAATGCCATGAAGAAAGAAGGTCTCATTCAAAATGAAGGCAACGGGCGTTATAAATTCTCTCTGGAGGCAGGCGATTTCTTCCTTGGCCTGTTCTTGTGGTCGGCCGAAAGAAAAGGCGAGCTTCATTTCGACGAAGAAGAAAACTGAGTGTTTTTATAGACTTGCCTTGCTTAAGCAAGTAAGATTTGGCCATGCGCACGATGATCATCCTCTCCGCAATTCCAGGATCAGGCAAATCGACCTGGGCAAGACGTTACCAAGCGGAACATCCGAATACCCACATTATATCCAGCGACGACCTAAGAAAGACCCTATATGGCAGGGTCAATAATTTCGACCACGAGAAAGAACTGTGGGCCCATTTCCTGGAATCGCTTAATTCCTTCGATGGAGATGACGTCACCGTCATCGCTGACTCCACCAACCTAACGAACGCATACCGCAGATACTATCTGGAACAAACCCCATCCTTTGAGCGGCATATCCTCGTCTGCTTCAACATCCCATTCGATATCTGCCGCTTCCAAAATAGGCAGAGGGAGAACGAAAGGGTCGTTCCTGAGTCTGCGATGGATAAGCTCATCGCGGAATGGGAAACCCCAAGCCAAGAGACCATCGATCTATTCGATGAAGTCATCTTCGTAGGGCCGAATTTCGTCTCTGAAAAAGCAAAAGCGCTCCGCTCGTAAGCAACTGACATGTAGCGCTCCGTCACCAAGCGGAGCGCTTTTCATTTTTCAAAATAACGGGGACGTGTATCCGTTATTTGTTCCAAATATCCTTATTGACCCTATCGATGTTGCTTTTGATTACATCGAGGACGAACGAAGAAACGCCCTCCACATCATAGTGTTCCGGAGTCTTCGCTTTCTTATAGTTTGCAAGTTCGTCCTCGATGGCTTTTAGGATGGAGAGCCGGTCGATTCCACTGACGATGATGGAGCCTGCCTCCACTCCTTCCGGGCGTTCCGTTGAGGTACGAATCAAGACGGCCGGAAAATGCCTCATCGCGGATTCCTCAGTAAGGGTTCCGGAATCAGACAAAACAACAAAAGCGTTCTCCTGGAGTTTTACATATTCCAAAAAGCCAAGGGGCTTCATGCTCCGAATCAATGGATTCAAAACAAACCCTCTTTGCTCCAGCCTGTTTCTAGTCCTTGGATGGGTGGAAAAGATGATGGGCATCTGGTATTTCTCCGCTACCGCATTGATGGCAGGAAGCAATTGATCGAAGTTCTTTTCGATGTCGATATTCTCTTCGCGATGCGCAGACACGACAATGTACTTGCCTCGCTCTAACCCTAATTCTTCTAGAACCTTGCTGGCTTCTATCTTTTCGTTATTGGCGTTCAATACCTCTAGCAT
>CAMORJ010000077.1 GCA_946623775.1 uncultured Bacillota bacterium
AGCGCCTCCATGGCATGGAGGAGGTCATCGGTTCGATCCCGACAAGGTCCACCAAATTGATTCCATACCGCCAAGTAAATGCTCGGCGGTTTTTCTTCTATTTGGTGCATTTTTCGAGAACCTTTATGAAATAAGGTTTACAATAATCGCCATGTCCACCAGGAAGGAAAAGAACATCTATTGGCTATCGAGCGCCCCTATAGGTCGCGCATTGGTTGCCCTGTCCATCCCTACGGTCGTCAGTCAGATGATCGCGGTGATTTACAACCTGGCGGATACTTTGTTTATCGGAAGGCTAAATGATCCGAGCCAGGTTGCCGCGGTTACATATTCATTATCTTTAATGATTCTTTTTAATGCGGGCGCCAATTTATTTGGAGTTGGCGGTTCCGCTTTTATCGCCCATGCTTTGGGCAGAGGCGATCGTGACGCGGCTAGAAAAGCCGCATCGTTTTCTTTATTCGCAGGCGTGATCCTTTCCGTTGCCTACATGTTTGTGATCGCTGCCTTCCAAGATTCCATTTATCCGGCTTTGGGGGCGACCGGAGACTCTCTGCGCCATGTTAAGGAGTATGCGTTCTTCACCGTCGTTCTTGGGACGCTCCCTGCAGTCATGAATCCGCTTCTGGCCCATTTGCTTCGTGGGGAAGGGCATGCGTTCGGCGCTTCTTTTGGCGTTGCTCTTGGCGGAATTCTCAACATCGTTCTGGACCCGATCTTTATATTTGCCATCGGAATGGAGGTCGCTGGCGCTGGGCTTGCCACGTTTTTATCAAACGTTATCGCCTGCGTTTTTTTGATTATCTATACAATCACCAAACGGTCTTCGACAGTCGTCAACATGAATCCGAAAAATGTAGTGGTGGGCAAAGCAAACGCTAAAGAAATACTGGTTGCCGGCCTTCCCAATTGTGTCATTTCCCTAATGGCTTCGGCATCCAATATAGTCGGCAATTACCTCTTTAGTTCCTATGGCGATCAAATCGTTGCCGGTTGGGGCATCGCGAGGAAAATAGATATCTTGGCATTCGCCATCGCGCAAGGAATGACGCAAGGGTCTTTGCCTTTGATTTCCTATTCATATTCATCCAAAAAGAAGGATCGATTGTTCAAAAGCATCAAATTATCATTCGCATTCGCCATCGCCATGGGCATCGTCGGTGCGCTCCTAATGTTTTTCTTGGCCAGACCCGCATCTCAATTGTTTATCGAGGACGAAACGACCGTTTTTTATGCAGAACAATTTACCAGGATTCTAAGCATCACATGCATAACCACGGCTCCCGCTTTTATGGTTATCACCGTTTTCCAATCCGTGGGTCGGAAGTGGCAGCCTTTCTTCTTAAGCTTCTTCAGGAAAGGTATTTTCAACATTGTTTTCTCCATCATCTTCTCTTTGTCTCTTGGCGAATATGGCATCGCGGCGGCAACGCCTGCCGCGGATTTTCTGGCGATGTGCGTATCGCTTGCGCTGTTCTTTGTTTATTATGGGAAATTCAAAGCCGAAATGGCGGCGATTCCAGAAGAGGCTCCATCATCTGAAAACGAAAATAGTTGAGACGTGTATCGATTTTTGGATTGGAATCAGTCTTTCTTTAAAAGGAACGTCTTGATTGTCGTTCAAAACATTTTTGATTGACGGTCTCTTAAGATATAATGATTCTCAGAGGTTTTCATATGCTAGCAATCGGTATTGATATTGGTGGGATGTCCATCAAAATTGGCTTTGTCAACGAACGTGGCGAGATTACGCATCGCTTCCGCATGGCGGTATTAAAAGGCGTTTCGCAAGGCCAGATCATGAAAGAACTTGGTGACTTGGTTAATGCTGAAATCGAAGATGCAGGACTGCATTATTCGGATTTCATCGGCGTTGGCGTTGGATGCCCTGGCTCAATCAATACTTTGACGGGCCGCTGCGATTTCTCTCCGAACTTAGATTGGCATGACCTTGATATCGTCGGGATGCTCTCCTCTAGCATCGGATTGCCGGTTAGAATCGCCAACGACGCGAATGCCGCGATGCTTGGCGAAGCCATGTTCGGCGCGGGCAAGGATTTTAAGAATCTTGTCCTTTTGACTTTGGGCACTGGCGTCGGCGGCGGCGTTTACATCGATGGAAAGCTTTTCGAAGGCAATGAAGGAAAAGGCGGCGAAGTAGGGCACACCATCATCAGGCTTGGCGGAAGGCAATGCTCCTGCGGTTTGCGAGGCTGCTTTGAAACATATGCCTCTGCCTCCGCTTTGATTGCCGATACCAAGAAAGCAATGAAAAAGAATAAAGACTCCAAAATGTGGGACTATGTCCACGGAAATATCGACACCGTCAATGGTGCAACCGCCTTCGAATGCGCCAAGTTGGGTGATCAAACCGCAATGGAAGTCGTTGAAAACTATGAGATGTGGTTGACATACGGCATTGTCAATTTCTGCAATATCTTCAGGCCCGACGCCGTCATTTTGGGCGGTGGCATTTCTGGGCAAAAAGAATATCTCACTCGCCCAATCGAAGAAAAATTAGCCGAGCTCCATTATGGCTTCCCAATGACGCCGAAAGTTCGCATCCTCGTTTCTAAATTAGGGAATGACGCAGGTATCCTTGGTGCAGCGAGTTTGGCTTTTGAAAAAGTTCAAAATCAATAAGCAGTCAACTATTTTGAGATTCTGAAGCGCTTTTCGGCAGGGAAAAAGTTGCATAGTTTATCGACCGAAATCTCTCGGACGTTTTTCCCGTTTTCCGAAATAGTCACCTCGCACTCAACCCCATCCAAAAGATCGTTGTAGTAGACCCCGCCTTGCTTTCCGCTTAAGTAGAGAATGTATTTCGTGACCAAATCCTTGATTTGCGTTGCGTCATCGTCAAATTCTGCCTTAACGCCCATAGAATGGTCCGCTTGCTTAGAAACAACCATTTCGAATGTCGGAAATGCGGTGGTTCCATTTACATAACCGGGGGTTAAATAGAGTTCGGGGTTCGAAGCGGCAAAGTAGCTCATCAATGCCGTGAAATCGTCTGTTTTAAACACAAGGTACTTTCTCATACAAGCACAATTATAATGCGCCAAGTTTGTTGATGTGGTTTTTTCGCCTTTAAAAGGCGATAATATGCGATATGAAAATCATTCGCTCCCGTTTGAAAAAGGTTCCTCTAAAGGAAAAAGTTTCACTCCTATATGGCGATGGCAACTGGAAAATCCGTGGCATTCCATCGCAAAATCTCTCCGGTTTGACGATGCACGATGGGCCTATGGGGCTTCGTGTCGCCGATGCGCAAGGACTAGCGGATGGATTATCGACTTCCCTCCCTGCGACGTGCTACCCCTCGCCGGCGTTGATGGCGTGCTCCTTCGACGTTGATTTGCTTCGTGAAGAGGGGGAAATGCTCGCGTATGAATGCAATCTGGCAAAAACCAACATGCTCCTTGCCCCGGGCATCAATATCAAGCGCAATCCGCTGTGCGGAAGGAACTTCGAGTATTATTCCGAGGATCCATATCTTACAGGAAAGCTAGCGGCAAGTTTCGTTAAAGGCCTTCAAAAGAAAAAAGTGGCCGCTTGCGTTAAACATTTTTGCTGCAATAGCCAAGAGTATTTCCGCATGGTCAACGATTCTATCGTAGACCAACGCGCCCTAAGGGAGATTTATCTTCGAGCGTTCGAAATTGTTGTTACCGAAGCCAATCCCGCTGCGATTATGGCTTCCTACAACAAGATCAACGGCGTCTATGCTTGCGACAATGAAGATTTGCTCCTCGGCACCTTGAAAGGGCAGTGGAGATACGGTGGCGTGGTCATGTCGGATTGGGGCGGAACCAGCGATTATGTTCTTTCCCATAACCACGGCCTGGATTTGGAAATGCCTGGGACGTTTGACCGAAAGAAGGATTTAACCCGTGCGATTAAGCGCGGGTATCTGAATTTGGAGAGAATCAATGACTCCGCTGAGCGCATTACTGCGCTTCTTCAAAAGTTTGGCGGGGAGATGCAGCCCCTACCTGCGCCGAAAATGAAGCCACATGATTTTGCCAGACGCGCAGCTGAGGAAAGCATGGTATTGCTCAAAAACGATGGGATTCTTCCTTTGAAGAACTACCGCGATTGCGCGGTCATCGGCGCGCTCGCGGAAAAACCACGTTTCCAGGGCGCTGGAAGTGCGAGAGTCAATGCACGTCCTGTCTCTTTTTTGGAAGCAACCGGAAATGCGCTTCCCTATTCCCCTGGCTATTCGCTTGATGAAAACAAACATAGCGAGCTTCGCTTGGATGCCATTGACCTAGCTTCGAAAAGCAAAAAGGTGCTTCTATTCTTAGGCCTTCCGGAGTCCAGCGAAGGCGAAGGCGTTGACCGTCAATCGCTCTTATTGCCCGAAGAACAGCTCAGCCTATTCGATGCGATTTACAAAGTGAACCAGAATATCGTTGTGGTTCTCTCTTGTGGCGCACCTGTCGAATTGCCATTCAAAGAATCCGCAAAAGCCATTCTGCTGACCTATTTGGCTGGCGAGGCTTTCGGCGAAGCGGTGGACCGCATTCTCCGCGGCGAAGTGAATCCGAGCGGAAGACTGGCCGAAACCTGGCCGATCCACCTATCATATGTCCCTAGTTTTGGATTCTACCCTGGCACTCAAACGCAGTCTGTGTATCGCGAATCGATTTATGTTGGCTATCGCTACTATGCCACCGTGAACATCCCGGTCAATTATCCATTTGGCTATGGGCTTGGCTATTCGAAGTTCAAATATTCCAAGCCAGTGTTGTCTGCTTCAAGCATTTCCAATTCCGAGACCATCAAAGCCACCGTGGAGGTGCAAAACGTCTCCAAACGCGACGGCGCGACGGTTGTGCAACTGTATTCGGAGCCTCCAAAGGGCAATGTTTTCAAACCCATTCGCACTTTAATCGGATTTGCCAAATTGAGGCTTAAGGCCGGCGAAACGAAAGAAGTCACCTTTGAAATCCGCATGCGCGACTTCGCTCATTTCGACGTGGCCTCTCGCTCTTTCAGGGTTGAAGGCGGCAACTATTTGCTAGAAGTTGGAGAATCGTCTTCGGACATAAAATCAAAAGTCATCTTAAGCGTTATTTCCAACGATACGTTCCCTTCGCAAAAGCAGATGTGCCCCGCATATTACAAGCCGACCAAAGAAGGTTTTATCCAATTTGAAAACGATTTCGAATTCCTTCTCGGAAGACCTGTCAAACTGGCTTCAGACCCTCGTACCCCTCCCTATACCGTGAATTCGACGCTGACGGACATCGCTGAAACTTGGATTGGCCGCCTCATGCTGAAAAAAGCCGGCGCAGTTGCGGGCGACGATCCTGTCATGAATGCGTTCATCATGCAGATGCCCCTGCGCAACCTTTCCATGGGAAATATCGGTCCGAAAAAAATCAAAGGAATCGTGCTTCTCGCCAACAGAAAATTTGTCCGTGGGCTATTCACCTTCTTATTCTCGAGGAACCGATAGATGCTTTTCGTTCGTCTTATTGACCGCGCTTTCGCCAAAGGATTAGGTGGCCGAGGCGATGGCACACCGAATCTTAGGTATTTTAAGCCATCCGATTTTGGCGTGGATGGGGAAGAAAGCTTCGAATTCCTTTCCGGAGAGAATGTCCTTAGAGGGGCCCGCTATTATGTAAAAGGGAAGCCGATCAAAGGATTGCTAATCTTTTTCCATGGCCTTGGCGCCGGGCATACAGCCTATTCTCAGCAAATCGCAGCATTCGCCAAGCAAGGCTACATGGTCTACGCCTATGACAACACAGGCTGCATGATTTCCTCGGGAAAAGACATGGTTGGTCTGCCGATGCCTTTGTTTGATCAGAGAAACTTCTTTCAGTATTTGGATAGACAGGAAGACGTCGCCTCACTGAAGCGCTATGCCGTCGGGCATAGTTGGGGCGGGTATGCTGCTTTTGGAGCCCTAAAAGAGGAATACCATATCGAAAAGGTCGTTTCTTTGGCTGGCTTTAGGTCTGCGCTTGATACGACGATGCAAAGAGCCCCCGCCTTAAGAAAAATGAAGGGCCTATTGAAGTATTATTTCCGCAAAAGATTTGGCGAAGATGGCGTGTTCGATGGCTTGGAAATGATGAAGAAGACCAACAAGCCTGTTATGTATGTTCAAGGCGAAAATGATGCCGTCGTTCCTTTCGAAGCGTGTTTCCTGACATTCCAAAAAGAATTGGAAGGCCATGATAATATAAGTTTTTTGCGCGTGCCTAAACGCGCACATCAACCCTATTGGACTGAAGATGCGCAAAAATACTACGCGGATCTCTTCGGCGTCCATCACTTTCATACCCTCGATCGCGACCCGTCTTTTGCAGTCGATTATTCTCGCTTAATGGCCGATGATGAAAAAGTCTTGCAAGCGATATTCGACTTTTTGGCGGATTGATAGTATATTTATCCCCGTGCGCTGGTGGCGGAACGGTAGACGCGCTGGTTTCAGGAGCCAGTCGGTAACACGGTGTGAGTTCGATTCTCATCCAGCGCACCATAAATGAAGAAGCGGGGCCTTGAAATCGAGGTCCCTTTTTTAAGCGCCGATTTGGGAGCAAATGATATGAATAATTGATACACGTCCCCGATATTTTGTAAGGACACGCTAAATCAGAATACTTTGCTTTGATGCTTCTCATGGCAGTGAAAATAGAGTTGCGGTAGAATATTACCGTCGCGATAAAGCACGAATCTGCGCCCGTAGCTCAGTGGATAGAGCACAACCCTCCGAAGGTTGGGGTCAGCCGTTCGAATCGGCTCGGGCGCGCCATAATCGTATACATGCTTTGATACAAAGTGGAATATGCGAAAAACAGCAAAAATGCTCAGAGATGGGCATTTTTCTTATTTATTAGTTGCTTATCATTTGATTTACCTTATTTTGAGCTTATTTGCTCCAAAACTTTTGGACGTAAAAAGGGTGTTCCGAGATAAAATGCAAAAAAGTAATAACGTAGTTATTAATAAAATTTTTAGCACTCTCACATACCGAGTGCTAATTTTGTGCTACAATAGAGTTATAAAAGGAGGATTAATTTATGCAAATGGAACAAATGCCTGACTATGAAAATGATA
>CAMORJ010000078.1 GCA_946623775.1 uncultured Bacillota bacterium
TCATGGCCGATGCCTATTTGAAAGCCATCGGCATCGATAATCCGCGCATCGGCTTATTGAACGTCGGCGCGGAAGAAGGCAAAGGCGACGAACTCGCCAAAGCCGCATTCCCGCTATTAAAGGAAAGCGGACTCAATTTTGTCGGCAACGTGGAAGGCGACCATGTCTTACGCGGCGAAGCCGATGCCGTCGTCTGCGACGGATTCTCCGGAAATGTCTGGGTCAAATCCTTGGAAGAGGCCTGCAAATATGTCTCCGACCTCTTTAAGGAAGCCGTCGCCGGCAATCCACTTGCCAAGTTTGGCGCTTTGTTCCAGCTCAAAGGCCTCAAGAAAGCCAAAGTCCCATTCGAGATGTCCCGCAAGGCATGCGCCCCGCTTCTTGGCGCGAAGAAGATCATCGTCAAAGCCCATGGCAAAGCGGAAGCGGATTCCATCATGCTTACGATCCTAGAAGCCGCGAAGCTCGTCAGAGAAGGTCTGATTGAGAAAATCGCGACTGCGATGCAGCCCAAATAAGCGATACGTGTATCGATTATTGAAAACCTGAAGCCGAAAACGCTTCAGGTTTTTCATTAGGCACGACAATCAAAAACCCCGAGAAAGGAGATACTCGGGGTTCGGACGGAAAACGGTTTTAAATTAGCAGCCGAAGAGGACTTGGTTGACGACTTCTTCGAGATATTCTTGGCTGCCGGAGCCAGGGTTCTCGGCATCGCGGAGCTTTGCGGCTCTCTCAGCGAGCTCAACGAGGTTGGCCTTGCCAAGGATGATCTTCTGGCCAAGCTCGGAGCACCAAGAAGCATATTTCTGTTTCTTGAATTCGGCGAGCCTGCCGTCTTCGATGATCTTCGCGGCGTTGATGAGACCCAAGGCATAGGTATCCATGCCAAGGATGTAGGCCTTGAACATATCTTCGTAGGTGTTGGAAGGACGACGGGTCTTGGCGTCGAAGTTGAAGCCACCGGTGAGTCCGCCAGCTTCGAGGACCTCTAGCATCGCATAGGTCGCGGTGTAGACATCCATCGGGAAGCGGTCAACGTCCCAGCCAAGTTGAGGATCGCCTTCATTGGCATCGATGCTGCCGAGCATTCCGTTGATGGCGGAGATGCGGAGCTCATGCTCGAAGGTGTGGCCGGCAAGGGTCGCGTGGTTGGCTTCGATGTTGAGTTTGAAGTCTTTGTCTAAGCCATGGGCTTTGAGGAATCCGATCGCGGTCGCGGCATCGAAATCATATTGATGCTTGGAGGGTTCCTTGGGTTTGGGTTCGATGTAGAAGTCGCCCTTGAAGCCGATGGAACGGCCATAGTCGACTGCCATGCGCATTAAGCGGGCGATGTTGTCGATCTCAAGTTTGACATCGGTGTTGAGAAGGGTCTCATAGCCTTCCCTGCCACCCCAGAAGACGTAGCCTTTGCCACCGAGTTTGACGGTGATGTCGAGGGCTTTCTTGATCTGGGCTGCAGCGAAGCAGAAGACATCGACGGAGTTGGAGGAGCCAGCGCCGTTCATGAAGCGCGGATTGGAGAACATATTGGCGGTTCCCCAAAGGCACTTGATGCCAGTCTCTTTCATCTTAACGAGAATATAATCGGAGATTTCGTCGAGCCTTTGGTTGGTGACATTGATGTCGTCGGATTCGGGGACGAGGTCAACGTCATGCCAGCAGAAATAGGGAATGCCCAATTTCTTCATGAATTCAAAGCCAGCGTCGACTTTGGCTTTGGCGTGCTCCATGGTGCCTTTCTGAGCTGCACCGAAGGATTTGTCGGAGGTGTCGCGGCCGAACATGTCGGTGCCGGCGGCGCCTAGGTTATGCCACCAGCTCATCGCGAAGGGGAGATACTCCTTCATGGGTTTGCCCATGACGATGCGCTCGGGGTCATAAAACTTGAAGGCTAGGGGGTTTTTGCTCTTGGGGCCTTCGTAACGGATGACGTCAATGTCCTTGAAAATAGCCATATAATGATAACCTTTCATTAAAGTGCTTCCATTTTGGTTTCCGCAGTATTGTCAACAAAGTGCGATGTTGCGATTTATATAAGACAAATATATTAGTCGCGCGAAGCGATGTTTTAGGCTATAAGCAAACAAAAGGTTGTCTTTTAAAATCGCAAGATTGTCTATATAAAGTTTCTCTTTTTCCACGTTTTTTCACTCTATTAGTAATAAAGGTAAATATCGTGTTTTTAAGGGATTGAAACGCCCTTCGTTTTATGGATAATGTACGTTAGTCCATATTAAAGGAGAAAAAAATGGAAAAAGCATCTAAGGTAATGTACAGCATCGCCAACATCTTCAACTGGATCATCGCGATCTTAGCCGTTGCCGGCATCGTCGTCAGCATCTTGACGATGACGAACGTCATCAAGCTAGAAGACGCTGGCCAAGTCGGCGGCCTAGCCGTCGGAACCGGTTCTTTGGTCTACAGCATCATTCTATTGCTGTTCGCCATCGTCGCCATCGCCCTCGTTCGCATCGCGAAGAGCAAAGGCTCCAGCAAGGGATGGGACATCCTCTTCATCGTCATCGGCGTCTTGGAAGCCAACGTCTTCTACGTCCTCGGCGGCATCTTCGGCGTCGTTGCCAGAAGATAAATCAGGTTTGTTAGAACCCAGGGAGGCTTCGGCCTCCTTTTTTTATTCGCCTGCGCATATTAAAAGAGCGAACCCATGTATCGGATTCGCCCCACTTTTGATTCGGCTGATTAGTTGTATTTGATTTTGACTTCGATGCCGGATGTCTTCGTCCTGAATGGGCAATCGGCTTCGGAGCAGGCTCTTTCAATCCTGCGGCAAACGATGTCGACGATTTCCCTCTTGCTGTATTTCGTATCGGAACGGATGGAGAAATCGGCGTAGAAGCAAATACTGTTCTGATAGGTGTAATAATGGACGTTGCAATAGGCGTGGCTAGATTCATCGAAGAAATCGTTGATGGCGCATGACGCAGAAGCGGCAAGCTGCTGGCCCCAATCATCGATGGTCATGTCTTCTCTTGCGACATAGGCGGAGCCCGCTCCTTCCCTGGTATGGCGATGGGTCGCGATATGGCGAATGGAGTCGAATGCCAAATAGCCTCCGAACGGGATGCCTAGCAAGCCGAATAAGAATCCGCTGATGCTGAAGGCGAGACCGGCGATTGCGATCGCAATGCCAACGGCGGCTAAGATGTAGTACCAAAACTTCGTGGTCAGATGGTCGATGACTTTATAAATCAAGACTACCAAGCCAATGGCGATGGCTATCATGACGATAGTGGCAACAGTCATATAAAAAGTTCTCCTTGTTTTTGAATAAGATATATGGCGGTTTGCTAAAAATGCGCTAAAAAGATAAGCGGTTTAAATAATTCAATTTTTTGTTGCTATTAGGCGGTTTTAGAACATCGATTAATAGAAAAAGCCCTGACTCTCGTCAGGACTGTTGAACTAATGGCGGAGGCGTCGGGATTCGAACCCGAGCTGGAGCTGGTGCCCCACTAACGGTTTAGCAAACCGTCCCCTTCGGCCTCTTGGGTACGCCTCCGTGCCCGATTAATATACATCAATCGGGGAACTTGCGCGACTACTTTTTAATAAGCCTTCGCAAAATAGACTACGCGAGTCGCCTTTTTGCCGCAGATGGGGCAAACATCGCCAAACGGCTCTTCATCAAAAGGCATGCAGCGGGCGGTTCCGCCAGCGGTGATTTCTTTGACTTTGTTCTCGCAGCCTTCGTCTCCGCACCACATCATCTTGGCGTATCCGCCCTTCTCAAGAACGGCCTTGAGCTCTTCGACATTATGGACTTCGGTGACGTTGGCATCCAAGTGGGCTTTGGCTTTGTTGTACATGTCCTGATGGATCTCGGCCAAGACAGAGGGGATGGAGGCTTCGATTTCCTCAATCGGAGCGGTCTTCTTCTCGCCGTTGACGCGCTTGACCAAGGTCACGGAGTTATTGGCGAGGTCGCGGGGACCAACTTCGATGCGAAGGGGCACGCCCTTCATTTCCCATTGCGCGAACTTCCAGCCAGGGGTGCGGGCGGAATCATCGAGTTTGACGCGGATTCCCATCGCATCGAGCTTGGATTCGATTTCCTTCGCTTTCTCAAGCACGCCTTCGGCATCCTGGCGGATGGGGACGATGACGACTTGGATCGGGGCGACATAGGGAGGCAAGACCAATCCGTTGTCGTCGCCGTGGACCATGATGATGGCGCCAAGCAAACGGGTAGAGACGCCCCAGGAAGTCTGATGGGGGATTTCCTGAGCGTTCTGCCTGCCAAGGAAGCGAATGCCAAAGGCATCAGCGAATCCTTGTCCTAGATAATGGGTGGTTCCGGATTGAAGCGCCTTGCCATCATGCATCAATGCTTCGATGGAATAGGTCGCGACTGCGCCGGCGAACTTTTCCTTTTCGGTCTTGATGCCTTTGACGAAGGGGATCGCCAAGAGATCGCGGCCCAAAGCGTCATAGGCTTCGAGGATGTCCAAAGCGTTCTTGCGCGCTTCTTCCTCGGTCTCGAATAGGCAGTGCCCTTCCTGCCAAAGGAATTCGGAGCCGCGGAGGAAAGGACGGGTCGTCTTCTCCCAGCGGACGACGGAGCACCACTGGTTGTAGCACTTCGGCAAATCGCGGTAAGAGGAGACCAATCTCTTATACATATCGGAGAAAAGGACTTCCGAAGTGGGACGGATGATGAGAGGATCGGCGAGCTCTTGGCCTCCGCCGATGGTGGCGACGAGGGTCTCGGGGGCGAATCCTTCGATATGTTCCTTTTCTTTATTAAATAAGGAAGAGGGAATGACCATAGGGAGATAGACGTTCTCCGCCCCAGCGGCCTTGAACTTCTTATTCAAGAACGCTTGGATCTCCTCCCAGATGGCATAGGAATAAGGCAGATAGTTGATGAATCCCTTCACGGAGGAATAATCCATCAATTCCGCTTTGCGGCAAACATCGGTATACCATTGCGCGAAATCTACGTCGCGGCCGGTGATTGCGTCGTTTTTGTTGTTTTGAGCAGCCATAATAATCGCCTTTCTACTTCTTCATATCAGTTACTCGCCTGACGGATTTGGCCGGGAGGGGCAGAATCATTTGGTCGTAAGGGGCAAACGATTCGGCCGAGATAAGGTTCAGGCCAGACCTGACAAGCAATTCAATGGAGGCCCATCCTTCGATATCGGTTGCGATGATGGGCTTATCGTACTTGAGCAGCTTTTCCACCAAAGCGTGGAGCTGACTGCGGACAAGGGTATCCATTTCGTTCGCGCTGCCTGCGAAGGCAAAGGAGCAAACGAAATAATCATAGGCAGTGTAAACGACGGGCGGAAGAGTCAATTCGCCTTCATTGAGGAACAAGCCTACTTCGTACCCTTTCGCCTTAATGGCCCTCATATCGTCGATGATGGCGTCGGGGTTGCCTGCGTCGAAGTGCGTTTTGATGTCGGATTCCGAGAAAAGGAACACAAGGTGGGCCTGCTTGGCTTTGGATAGCTTGGCGAAAGTCAAAAGCATGTAGCCTCTTTCTTCGGTGCGGACGGGGAAGAACAAAACCGAGTCCTCGTCTAAGCGCTCATTCACGAAGATGGGGATGGTGTTGCGGGCGATGGTCGAGAACAGGTCTTGGGCATCGTCGGTGCGGGAAGCATAGTCTTTTAACTCCTCGATGGAGTCAAAATAGGTATCCCGTGGCTGCGCTTTCGTGAAATAGCCGATGGTCTTTTTCTCGCGCACGCCATAGATGGGGCGGAAATAATAGGACAGTTTCTTTTCGTTGATGATACGCTCAACCTCGGTGCGGTAAGATGCGTCGTTAAGCGGATTGAGGGATTCGCGGCCTTTCTGATGCCATAGGATTTGGTCCTTCTCGTCGAATGCGATCTGCGCCGTTTTGCGGGCTTGTTCGAGGATGCCGGCGGCATCTCCCGAGAAGAATCTGTGTTCCACCGCCCCAACGCGGACGTCGATTAAGGAGTTATAGCCATTCAGGGCAAGGAAGCGGTTGATGGCGTTGAGGGCGGAGCGGGCGAAATAAATCGATTTTGCCCTCTCGTTGATTTTCAGATCCGTCAAAACCAGCTCGTTCATCGAGCATTGGATAAGGAGGTGCTTGCTGTCGATGAACGGGGCCAACGCATTCTTGAGCTGATTGAAGATAAGCGGCTCGATCTCTTTGTCTTTGTCCTGGATTTTGCGATATGAGAAGCGGAAGCAGGCCGTGACGCCTTTCCTGCGGCCGGAAGAAGCCAACGCCGCGGTGAAGTCCTTGACGGTCGATAAACCGTGGTTCCCGTTCGATAGCCTCATCGGAGTCATGTATTTCAGCAGGTAGGATTGCAAATGCAAAACCTGTTTTTTGCGGTCTACGGAATCCACTTGGAGCAATGAGAAATACTGCTTTTTGTTGCGGGTGACCTGGATGTCGGCCTCAAAGATATCGGGCGCCTGGGAGTTGGCATCCAAAACGGCGTTGATCCAATTGATGACCTTCTTCTGCTGGCTCATCGGGAATTGCGAATAAAATTCGCTGGTGGTCATATACCGGACTTTCGAAAGGGTTGTGGCGTTGAAATACTTCACCTGATTATTGGGAATGTCGACGATGAAGACGCGGACCGAGTTGGTTTGCTCGTCGATTTGCTTCAAATAGTTTTCGTAATGGCGATTAGAGACGCCAAAGGTGATCATCACGATAAGGAAAACGGCAACCACCAGCACTATGCTGGCATAGATTGGCCAATACTCTAGTATGTTTTCAATCAGCGCCTCAGGCATGGGCCTAGTTTAGCGCACTCGCGGAGAAAAATCATCCTCATTGTAGAGGATGAACGCTACAGACCGAGAAAACCAAAACCGATAACGCATACACGGGGTCCATATTTTGACTTTTCGAGCCCTATTTTTGGCCGCGCCAGTAGAATAATTCGTTGCTTGAGCCTCACTGCGATGCTATGATTACACGGCCGCGGAGAAGTACCCAAGCGGCTGAAGGGGTCAGTTTCGAAAACTGATAGTGGGGCCACGCTCCAGCCGGGGTTCGAATCCCCGCTTCTCCGCCACTTAGCGAAATGAGCATTGATGCCT
>CAMORJ010000079.1 GCA_946623775.1 uncultured Bacillota bacterium
AGGCCATAGGTCGTGGTCGGGAAGGAGAAGATCATCGAGCTTAGGTCTTTGGCCTTGAGCTTCTTGTTTATGATGATGGTCAGCAAGTCGATGTATTCACCGGCTTGGTCGCCATATACGGCAGCCCCGACCAGTTCGCCTTTGTCATTGAAGGCGAACGTGAGATGCTCTTCCGCTCTGTTTTTATTGAGCCAGGCCATTGTTTTGCCAAACTCCACTTCTTCCACTCGATATCCAAGCGCTTTTGCTTCATCGACGGATACGCCGACCTGTGCAATGCGCGGAAGCGTGAACACAAGGTTCGGTATGACCGGATAGGAGATTTTCTTCTTGAGGAATCCAGGAAGCAAGATATCGATGGCGATGTAATTGGACTCGAATTCGGCCGTCGGGGTAAGCTTCGGGATTGCTTTGTCGATGACGTCTCCGGAAGCGTAGATATTCTTGACTTTGGTCCTAAGGTGGCCATCGACTTTGATGCCCTTATCGGAGAATTCGATGCCTAGGCCTTCTAAGTTCAGCCCATCGACATTCGCTTTGCGACCGACAGCGATAAGAACGTAGTTAGACGATACGGCATCGCCTTCTTTTGTCTTCAAGACATACTCGTTCTCGCCTTTTTTCTCAAGCGCCTCCACATGGCGGCCAAGCAGGAATTCGGCGCCCTGCCCTTTCATTTTCTCAACCACGGCATCGACGTATTTCTTTGGATACTGACGCAGCGGCTGTTCGGCAAGGTCGACGATAGTGACTTTCTTTCCAAGCGCAAGGCAGATGGAAGCGAATTCCATGCCGATGATTCCCGCGCCGACGAACGTAACGTGCTCAGGGATGGAATCAAGGGACAGGAAGTCGCGGGAATCCTTGAAGAATTCTTTTCCAGGGATATCGAGAGGGACATAGGTTTGGCCGGTCCCGATGACGAAATAGTCCGCGCTGTATTGGGTTCCATCGACGTCGATCGTATGGGCATCGACGAATTTGGCGGAGCCTTTCAGAACATCGAAGCCGAAGCGATCGAACAGGCCTCCCAAAGCGCTGGGGAGCATCCCGATATAGCCTTTCTTATAAGCCATGAGGGATTCCCAGGAGATTTCGGCTTTCTTCGCCAAGCCAATGTTCTCATAGCGCTCAAGCGCCTCTTTCAATTCGATGGGCGAATCGAGAAGGATCTTCGCATCGCATCCGTAATTGGTGCAGGTGCCGCCAAGCAAATCCTTTTCGACCAAGGCGACTCTCTTGCCCTGAAGTTTCAGAATCAAAGCGCCATGCCAGCAGGAGTGGCCGCTTCCGATGAATATGACGTCATACTTTTCCATGATTATTCCTCCTTTTCGTAATCAAGGATCTTATAAAGAATCTTATATAGGAATTCCGCCTCTTCCTTTGTGAGGTTGAATTCCTCGGCGATGGATTTAGGGACATCGACCGCCTTTTCCTTCAATTGCTCCCCCGCTTCCGTCAAGGCGATGACGAGGTTGCGCTTGTCCTCTTTGTCCTTCCCTATCGTCAGGTACCCTTTGGCTTTCAGCCTCTTCAGCAATGGCGCGACGGTATTGGTTTTGAGCCTCAGAGTATTGCATAGCTCCGTCTCGTTGACCCGCTTCTTCTCCCACATCACCATCATGACGATGTATTGAGTGTAGGTCAGGTCTATTATCTCAAGCAGGGGCTGATATTTCCTGAGGATCTTATTGGCGACCGCGTAGGTCGGGAAGCAAAGCTGGTTCTCTAAGCGAAGGCTATCGTAGTCATTCATGGGCGATGATCTCGTCTAAGAATCTGCCAAGCCTTGCGAAGTCTTCCTCGTTTGGCCTTCCCTTATTGATGAAGATCCAGGAGGCAGCGGTATGGAATTCCTTTTCCGACATCGCGATGCCGTTTGCGTCTGCGACTTTCTTGACGGCTTTATAGGTCGATGCGCCCGAAGCGCTGCTATTGATGTTGACCAATAGCTTGATTTTTTCTTTGTTGGCTTTGAGGAATTCTTTGATCTGCTTATCGACGTCAGCAGCGTACATCGCGTTGACGAGCAGCAGCATCTCGGCTTCTTCCTCTAAGGGATGGGTCACGTCTAGGGCGGGGATGTTCAAGGCCGATTCGATGTATTTTGCGATTTTCTCGGTGTTCCCTTTCTTGCTCTTGGTGAAGTATCTGATTGCGATTTTCATAGGCTTTACCTCTTTTCGATTTCAATTGTGTCGCACGCGATATATTTTGTCAAAGCAAATGCTCGCGAATGAAAAGCCCGCATGCTGACGCGGGCGATTCTCATTGATTATCGATGGTCGTTTAATCGATGGACTTCGATGACCTTGATTTCCTTAACGACGCGGTCGAGGAAGGCGGAAGACTGTCCCGTTTCTCCATGGAAGGTCAATTGGAACATGTACTGGATGGCGGGCTTCCCGTTTTCGGTATCGAGGTCGGTGGAAAGCGTTTTGACCGTGAAGTTGAATTCGCGGGAGATTTCCAATAGTTTTGCAAGGACGGGTTCATCGGAGGGTGCGGTCACGGAGAGGGTCATCTTCTTTTCGCCCATCCTGGCTTCCACCTTCCTGAAGATGGTCAAGACGACCAAGACGGTGAGGGATGTTGCCGTCGCGATGATGAAGTTGAATGAGCCGCACGCGATGCCGATGGCCATGACGATCCAGATGGTTCCGGCGGTCGTAAGGCCTTTGATGCCATCGTTCTTATGGATGATCGCGCCTGCGCCCAAGAAGCCTACGCCCGTGATGATTTGGGCCGCCAAACGGGCGACGTCTCTTTTCCCTGACGCAGTGAAGATTTCCGGGAAGCCGTAAATAGAGATGATCATGATGACGCAGGAGCCAAGGCCGACCAGCAAATGGGTGCGCAAGCCCGCGCTTCTTCCTCTCCATTCCCTTTCGATGCCGATTGCACCGCATAGGATGACGGAAAGAACGATAGCGATTATGACGAGCAAAAGGTTTCCAACCGGCCAGTCATTCACTTTCCAGTTGTTCAGAACCTCAACCAGTTTTTGATCAAATGTGACAACCATATCGACTCCTTTATATAGATTAGGGCAACAAATTGTGGTTGCTTAAGCAAACCAAGCCAAAATATCTATTCGATATTATTGATAATAATATAGACCAAAAAGATAATCTTTCCTATTCAAACTATTGAAACAATTCGTTTTCGGCTTCGAATTCAATGGGATCAACGGATGCGAGATGCCGCGTACACGTTTATCCAAATACAAAAAAGAGCTGACACATGTATCGAATTTCGTCAGCTCTTAGTGGTTTAGTTGTTGGGCTTGAAGGAGGACTTCAACGGGCAAGTCCTATTGAAGATCAAGTGATCCGGCTTCGATTCCTTGTCCGTGCAGAAGTATCCGTTGCGGATGAACTGGAAATGGTCAAGCGGGACGGTGTCCTTCAAGGATCCTTCCACGAAGCCTTCAAGCTTCACCAAGGAATTCGGATTCAAGCGTTCCAAGAAGGATAGGCCTTTGGTCTCTTCGGTCTCATCAAAGATAAGGGGCTCAAGGAGATTGAAGGTCGCAGGCAATGCGGTCGTCTTTTCGACGTAGTGGATGGTGCCGTTTGGCTTGCGGGCATCGAAACCGCTGCCGGAGCGGGTTTCGGGATCGTAGGTGCAATGGACCGCAATGATATTGCCCTGCTCGTCTTTATCCACAGAGACGGCGCGGACGAAATAGGCGCCCATCAAGCGGACTTCGTCGCCAAGAGATAGGCGCTTCCACTTCTTGTTCGGCTTCTCTTCGATGAAGTCTTCTTGCTCGATGTAGATTTCCCTTCCAAAAGCGATTTTCCTGGAGCCCAGTTCTTCGTTTTCGACGTTATTGGGGATATCGAGGTACTCGACTTCGCCCTCTGGGTAATTGTCGATAATGACCTTCAAGGGGTGAAGGACCGCCATCGGGCGCTTCGCTTTGAGCTTCTGCTCCTCACGGAGGAAGAAGTCGAGGTTATCGGCATCGGTGGTCGAATTGATGCGGGATAATCCGGTGTAAAGGATGAAGGCCTTGATGGCTTCAGGGGTGAAGCCGCGGCGCTTCAAGCCGACTAAGGTCGGCATGCGGGGATCATCGTATCCGGTGACGTAATGCCCATCCACGAGTTGACGGAGGTAACGCTTGGACATGATGGTGTTGGTGATGTTGAGGCGGCCCCACTCATACTGATGGGGGACATGCTCCATCTCGCATTTCTCGATGAACCAATCATAGAGAACGCGGTGGTTATCGAATTCGAGGGAGCACAACGAATGGGTTACGCCTTCGAAAGCATCCTGCAAGGGGTGAGCGAAATCATACATCGGGTAGATGCACCACTTATTCCCCTGGCGATGGTGGGTCGCATGGATGATGCGGTACATGACTGGATCGCGCATATTGATGTTGGGGGAAGCCATGTCGATTTTCGCGCGAAGGGTCTTTTCACCGTCGGCGAATTTGCCCTCCCTCATCTGCTGGAAGAGGGCGAGGTTCTCTTCAATGCTGCGGTTGCGGCATGGCGATTCGCGGCCAGGTTCGGTCAATGTGCCACGGTATTCAACCATCTCCTCAGCCGATAGATCATCGACGTATGCGAGGCCTTTCTTGATCAAAAGAATGGCTTTTTCATAGGTTTTTTCAAAATAATCGCTGCCAAAGAAGATATTTTTCGGGGTATAGCCAAGCCACTTCAAGTCGGCAATGATGGCGTCGACGTACTCAGCTCCTTCATTGACGGGGTTGGTGTCGTCGAAACGGAGGTTGGTATAACCGCCGAAGCTTGCGGCGAGCTCGAAGTCATTGACGATGGCGCGAGCGTGGCCGATGTGAAGATAGGCGTTGGGCTCGGGCGGGAAACGGGTCACGATCTGCTTGACCCTGCCTTCCTCGAGATCCTTCTCCATGATGGTTTTGATGAAGTTATTGATTTCTTCCATACCAGGCAGCCTCCAAAAACTCACATATTATGACTTCGGAAAAGCACTTTAACAAGCGCCCGAAACATAGTTTCGCATTAAAAGCACAAAAAAGAGGCCAATATCGCCCCGGCAAACAATAGGCAAACAATGGATAGAATGTTTTTGATCGAAAGAGAGCACTTTTCGATTCTGCTCCCGATGATTTTGAGATAACCCTCTCTTCTTTGCCGCGTTTTGCTAGCCACTTCTGTTTCTGTCATAAAGCAAGCATCCTTCCGTAGGGGCGTCTTTCGATTATCTATTTTCTAAATATCATCCATCGACCAGTTTCCTGAAAGTTCAAATCGCAGGAAAAAAGGTCTCATGCGAAGAAATAGGCGAGACATGTATCCGTTATGAAATATGCTGTGGCCGTTTTATTGCTGGGAATCAGGAGGATTCTCTTGCGCCAATTCACCGGCGATTCCCGATATGATTTCTAAAAGGGCGCTTTCGTCAGAAGGAGTCAATTCATAGTACATAACGACGGCCCTATCGTGTTTGAATGGATCCGCATAATGTTTTACGATGCTCAAGGCTCTGCCTTCATCGCAATAGCGGATCCAGTTTCCTTCGCCATTTACTTTATACCAGAAGCCTCTTTTGCCCATCCATTGTCCGCTTTCAGCTTTCTTGAAACCGGACGAATCAAAATCTTTTAAGGCTTGCAGGGCCTTCTTTTCGCCATCGACGGCATTGGTCACTTCTTTGCTTTCGTCAGGGTCGCCATAATAAGTTAGAAGCATCTGTTTATCATCGCCGGAGAAATAGTCTAGGATCGCCGAGTACGTGGCGCCTTCCAGCGCTTCTGCCTCTTTCGCTTCATACGCTTCCTTTTGCGAGGAGACTTTGTCGTCGATCATCTTCTTAAGCGCGGCCCCGTCGCCCGAATCCATAGAATAGTGATTGACGCCCACCACCGGTCCGCCGCTTAAGAAGCCGCGGCTATAAATCGCAAAGACATCAAGTCCGCTGAAATCGCCTTTGAAAACGATGGCGGTTTCATGCAAATCGATGGAATAAGAATTCTCATGTTCTGGAATGCGGACCGCATCATACGAATTCGAGCCTTCGTGAGTGAATTCGATTGCCTTGAGTTTGGCGACGATCGATCCGTCATCGTCATAAAACGAAAAGCGGGAATCACGCGTTTTGGGGGTTTGCAAAGACATGAAGGTGGAAGGCAATTGTTCCATGGCTTTATCGAGGGTCGCCAAGGAGATAGCGGTTTGGTAATCCCTTTCCCTGTTTTCCTGCACTCCTTCACGAAATAGCCCAAGAGCCGCGAAGAAGAGATTCACGTTGGCCACTATGACGGAAAGCACGATGATCGGGATCATAATCGCTTTCAAACGGTCCCTTTTACTCAGGATGGCCATGACCAAGGTGGCGATGAACAAAGAAGCGACCACTCCTGCCAAAATCCAGATATACGCCATGTTGGAAGAGACGCATACGCTCCAGATGAAAGCGATGGTCGCAAGGATGAAGAATAGGAATAAAGATCCAGAAACTATGGTAAATGCAGGTACTCGTTTTTGCGCCATCGTTTTATCTTCGGATGTATATAATATACGCCATATGATGGAAGGAATATAGGACATCAATTCGTTTTCGGAGCGTCTTTTATGAGAGGAAACTAGTTGCAAATGTTTTTCGTTAATCGATGCACGGGTCGCTTATTTGCTATTGCCTTATCGCGTTGACCGCCTTCCGATTAGGCTTTACTATTAATGCCGTAACGCATCCAACGATTGACGTAGCCAAAGGAGAACGAGCATGAATACCGAACCCCAAAGCAAACCTGGCAATCGCATTTATTTTGCTTGCCCCATGTTCTCGGCGATGGAAAAGGAATACGGATTGAAGCTTGCCGATATCCTGAGCAGACACGGCTACACGGTATTCGTTCCCTTCCGCGACGGCTATGAAGCGGCGCAGCTAGAAGGCAAAAGCGAGCAGGAGCTTGTCCAAATGATCTTCGAAAAGGATTTGGAAGAGGTCAAGAAAGCCGACATCCTCTTCTTCCTTTTAGATGGGCGTGCCCCGGATGAAGGCGCGTGCGTTGAACTAGGGCTGGCTTACGCATTCCAAAAACGCTGCTA
>CAMORJ010000080.1 GCA_946623775.1 uncultured Bacillota bacterium
GGCGACAACAAGATAACGGCAAAGGCGATTGCCGACGAATTGGGCGTAGACGAATTCTACGCCGAGGTGCTTCCCGACCAAAAAGAAGGCATCGTTGATGCCCTGCAAAAACAAGGGCACATCGTCGCTATGGTGGGCGATGGCATCAACGATGCTCCAGCGCTTACCAAAGCCGATATCGGAATCGCCATAGGCGCTGGCACGGATGTTGCCATTGAAAGTTCCGATATCGTTTTGGTGAGGAACGACCCGCTGGACGTCGTTTCCGCTATCGAATTGAGCCATAAAGTGACCAAGAACGTGAAAGAGAACCTGTCTTGGGCGTTCTTCTATAACATCTTGCTTATCCCTTTGGCGGCAGGCGTCTTATATGGGATCCATGTCCCGCCGAATTGGTTTACGGGTTCGCAAGAGCATCTTGTATTGACCCCGATGATCGGCTCGATTGCTATGTCGATTTCATCCGTTACCGTTGTTTTAAATGCGTTAAGGCTTAGACTATTCAAAATAGAGAAATCAAAATAGGAGGACATATCCATGCTGTTTGGAAGCGTAAAAAGCGTCGTCAAGGTCGAAGGAATGATGTGCGAGCATTGCGTCGCCCACGTTAGGGAGGCCTTATCAAAGCTGCCTGGCGTGAAGTCGATCGACATCTCGCTTCAGGACAAAACCGCGACCGTCAAATCCAAGAAGCCTTTGGATGCGAATCAGGTTAAGGCTTTGATCGAAGAGGCTGGCTACAAGTTCGAAGGACTTGAAAACCTTTGAGGAAAGGACGGTGTGCCGGTCAAATGAAAGCAGATAAAACCAAGGTAAAAAGGCAGATAGCCATCGCGAAAGGGCAATTGGAAGGCATCAGCAAAATGATTGATGAAGATGCCTATTGCATCGAGATTTCGAACCAATTGCTCGCCACGATCGCGCTTTTAAAACGCGTGAACAACATCGTCGTCTCCGCCCATCTGCAGCATTGCGTGAGAAGTGCCGGAAGCGGCGAAGAGCTAGAAGAAAAGCTCAAGGAAATCGAGATGACCCTTGAGCGTATGTCTCATTAAGCTTTCGTATTAGAGATCCATAATAGGGATGATTTCGTCTTGTAGTCCTCCTACGACGATCAATTCCCTATTTTTTATATGTAAATCAGTCTCGCTGCGAACTCCGAAGTCAGGCGCATAAATACCCGGTTCATCGGAGAAACTTGTGCCTTCCATAAGCGTGCGGAAGTCATGGGACTCATAGTTGTCCAAATTGGCGCCAGGGCCATGGGGAGAGACGTCGATTCCGATGTTGTGGCCTACCCTGTGGAGGAAGTATTCGCCATACCCCTCCTGGGTAATTATTTTCCTTGCGACGTCATCGGCTTCGTATGCGTAAACCTCTCGTTTGGGCAATTCGGCCTTCAAGAACGAAATAACCCCATCGCGTGCCGCTTTTACGATGCGGAACCTCTCTTTATAGACTTCTGGGATTTCGTGGCCGACATAGCCCATCCAAGTGATGTCGGAATATACCCCTAGGGGGTGTTTAAGTTTTGCCCACATATCAATCAAAACCAAGTCGCCATCGTGGATTTTCGAATGCGCTTCAGGCGTTGGCGTGTAGTGGGGGTCGCTGGCGTTTTGCCCGATTGCGACAAGAGGAAGCTCGTCGTACTCCATTCCTTCCTCTTTGAACCGCCTTCCGATGAATTCCTGAACGTCCAATTCGTCGGTTTCTCCTTTGGAGAGGATTTCGTTTTTGATGAATAGGAACGCTTCGTCCTTGATCTTCAGGGTAATCTCACATGCCTTGACCTGGGTCTGATAGGCTTCTTCGGACAAAACTGCGGTCATGGATTGCATCAAATCAGCGGAAGAAATCACGTTCACGCCGAGGCTTTTCACATATTCGACGGAGCCATAATCCGCCAAAGAGACGCGCGGCAACAAACCGAATTCGGAGATATCCATCAAAACGGTTTTGTATTGCCCGATGATTTGCTTTTCCAATTCCAGCATCTGCTGCCAAGTCTTATAGACTTTCAAATCGAAGTTGGCCTTCGTTTGCTCGTCTTTCAAATAGACCGTGTCGATGATGTGTGTAATCAGCATCGGCATACCCTCGGAGGGTATTACCATGATGATCTTCCTGGTAAGGAATTTCTCACCTAAAAGCTGGACTATGACTTTGTTTTTGTTTTCATAGTCCACCAGCACGTAGGCATCTGCGCCTTGGCGTTTTATTGCGGATTGGATTTCTTTGATTGTCATAAATGTAACTCGATGAGAAGAGTATACCACTACAAAACCATGGTTTTGCTTTACAATAGTTCGCATGGCAAACCATTCCGAAAACCTGAACGCGAAAATGCTGTTCACCGAGCACCCGACCCCCCAGTTCCGTCGCGATAATTTCCGACTGCTCAATGGCAAGTGGGATTTCCTGATGGATTTCAGTTTTGCTCGCCCAGAGAACTATCCCGAAACCATCGTCGTTCCTTTCGCGGTAGAGGCGGAGGCTTCCGGGATCGCAAGGAGCGTGGCAAAGGAGAATTACCTCCATTATCGGACTTCAATCGACTTGGATGAAATTCCGGAAAACCAAGAATACGCGCTGCATTTTGAGGCGGTTGATCAGGTTTGCGACGTATATTTAAACGGCGAGCTTTTAGGTCATCATGAAGGCGGATATTTCCCGTTTGAATTCTCGCTTAAAAATGCGGTCGTTGGGTCTAATGTCCTTGAGGTGACCGTGCAGGATGACACCGACAGCGACTTGTTCCCTCGTGGCAAGCAAAGCAACGAGAATGGAGGCATTTGGTATAAGCCAACCTCCGGCATTTGGGGGAATGTGTGGCTGGAAAAGCGTCCGAAGAGCCATATCCGTTCCATAAAGCTCATCCCAGACTTCGATAATGGCTTGCTTAGGATAAATATCGACTTTGAAGGAAAAATCGAATCTGGGGCGATTTTAGCCGTTTGCCCGGATGATCACGAAATCAAGGTGCCTTTGGATGGCTTGACTGCGGAAATCGATGTGAAAGACCATCTATTCCCCTGGAGCCCTGACCACCCAAATCTCTATGCGCTGAAAATCACCATTAACGAAGATGAGGTTTGCTCCTATTTCGCGATGAGGAAATTCTCCATCGTTGAACTTGATGGGCATAAGGTTTTCGGCTTGAACAACAAACCGCTCTTCCTCACCGGCCCGCTTGATCAAGGCTATTGGGAAAACTGTGGCATGACGCCACCGGACGACAAGGCTTTGGTTGACGATATTGAACTAATAAAATCGATGGGTTTCAACATGTCTAGGAAACACATCAAAATCGAGCCGATGAGATGGTATTACCATTGCGATCGGCTTGGGGTTGTCGTCATTCAGGATTTCATCAACGGCGGCTCTCGATACAGCAAGTTCCTCATCACCACCGCGCCGTTCATCCGTTACAAGTTCAACGACCTCAAGATGTTCAAGACTTTCGGCAGGGGCAACCCGGAATCCAGGAAGGCATTCGAAAAAGACATGAAGCCGTTCATCGACTTGCTCTACAACGTCCCCTGCATCGGCATTTGGACCTTATTCAATGAGGGGTGGGGGCAATTTGATGCCGTAAGGCTTACGGAAGAGCTCCGCAAACTCGATGATTCGAGGCCGATTGATTCCACTTCGGGCTGGTATGACCAGCATTGCGGCGATTTCGAGTCGCGGCATATCTATTTCAGGCCCGTTAAGCTTCGCCGTGTTGAAGGTCGCGCTTTATATCTTTCTGAATATGGAGGCTACTCCTTATATATAGAAGGACATGCCAAGATTCAGAAGAAGGTTTTTGGTTACAAAGTGTTCGATTCCCAAGAGAAATTCGCTACAGCTATCCGCTCTTTATGGGAAAAGCAGATAATTCCGCTTGTGAAAAGCGCGCACCTTTCTATTGCGGTTTATACCCAGTTGTCTGATGTCGAAGACGAGATTAATGGTTTGGTCACGTATGACCGCAAGGTAGTAAAAATCGATCCAGAACTAATGAAAGAACTCAATCGGAGGCTGACTTTCGATGAGTAAATACAAAGTAGCGTTCATCGATGTCGATAACACCCTCTATGACCATTCGTTGCACCGTTATCCGCCCAAATCGGTTGAAGCGGTGAGAAGAATGGCGAAAGAAGGAATCAAAGTTTTCATTTGCTCCGCCAGGCCATATGAATCGCTGAAAGGCTTTGGCTGCTTTGATTTAGGCATCGATTGGAGTGGCTATATCGCATCTTCTGGCGGCATAGGCGTGGTGGGGGATGAGACAATTCACGAAGAAATCATGGACCCGTCCGACGTTTATGCCATGATTGAACGCATTAAAGCCCTGGGCTTGACTGCGGAGTTGATAACCCCAACAGACCGTTACATGATTGCGCCTCCTAACGATTATTCGAGGGCATATCATGCCGTTTATCGTGATGAAACGTTCAAAACAAGGGACTACCAGGGCGAGAAATCCACTGGCCTCCTTCTTTTCTCAACTAAGGACTATGATGAGGAAATAATGGCGGTTAGACCGAACCTTGTGTATTTTAGGTTCTTTGATTATGGCGTAGACATCATGCCGAGCATGCACTCTAAAGGTGTCACGATAAGCGAAGTCCTGAATCATCTCGGTGTCCCGAAGGATGCCGCAATTGGGTTCGGGGACGATTTCCAGGACCTTCCGATGGCGGAAGCTACAGGTTGCTTCGTTTGCATGGGAAACGGCCGCGAAGAGGTCAAGCAAGGGGCTCATTACGTTGCTCCAACCGTCTCCGAGGATGGCTTGGCTAAGGCGATTTACGATTTAGTTTTCGAGGAGGAAATGGAATGAAAGCCACAGCTTGGATGCTCCGTTTGTTCACCTATAAAAACGATTCTGGGCTTCGAAAAAAGCGCCAACCAATTTTCGAAAACCTTGCATTTCGCCATAAATTCGATGTGAATTATGCAGGAGATAACCTAGATCGGCATTGTTTTGATATCTATTACGCCAATGAGGAAAACCGTAAGCACAAGCTTATCGTGGACATCCATGGCGGCGCATACATCATGTCCCATCGCAAGGACAATCTCCATTTTGGTTTGTCGTTCTTGGAACAGGGTTATGATTTCGTGACGTTAGACTATCGCGTCAACCGCGGTCATCTCACGATCGCGGATCAAACCGGCGACCTAGCCCAGGCCATCCGCTATATTCAAAAGCATTCCCAAGAGTTAGATATTTATGAGGATGAGATTTATCTGACTGGCGATTCTGCCGGCGGACATCTCGCGTTGCTCTTTGCCATCCTGTCCGAGAATCAAGGGCTTCAAGAGGAGCTAGACCTGAATATCGCCCATTTCAAACCAAAAGCCGTTCTGGTTAATTGCCCCGTTTTCGATTACTGTGGCGCAAGCCTCCGTCACACAGGGACCAGGGGCGCTCAAAAGCTAATTTATGGACCCCGTTACCTCGATTTCGACTTTTTAAACAGATATTCTCCGTCAAGCTATATCAATGATTTGACCCTTCCTGTTTTCTGTTCGACCTGCAAGTTGGACTTTATAAGGCAGGAATCTCTTGCGCTCCAAAAAGCACTTTCGGAACGAGGGGACTTCGAATTCATAGACATCGATTCCGATGACCCTAAGATCGGCCATGTCCACAATATTCTCCTTCCTGAGCGAGAAGAAAGTATCCGCGTGAATAACGCAATGATGGCGTTTATCGAGAAATATTGAGATTTATCAAAGATTTTCTTTGATAGGACGGCACAAATTCTTTACCATATTCTATATGGTTTTCGAAGATTGCGCTTTAGTAGTTCAGGGTGGCGGCACCCGCGGCATCTATGCAGCCGGAGTTTTAGATGCGTTGATGGACTTAGGGATTGATTTCCCTTATATCATCGGCACTTCAGCCGGGGCGCTTTCCGCATCCAATTTCATTTCGGGCGACCGTGGCAGAACCAAATATGTCATGGAGACTTCGATGGTGTCGCTTAAATTTGTTTCTGCGGCCCGCTTCGCCGTCAAAGGAACTCTGTTCAATTTCGATTACCTCATCAATCAAGTCCCTGTCAGCGTATCCCCATTCAATTACCAGGCATTCCATGATTCCCATTCCCGCTTTCTTGTCGCGACAACCTCTTTGGAGACTGGCAAACCCGTTTATTTCGAAAAAGGGAAAATCGATGATTTCTTCAATGCCATCGCTGCGTCTTCTTCGCTTCCCTATATTGCGAAGCCGGTTCCGGTAAGCGGCCATCTTTATATGGACGGCGGGCCTGTTGCTGCGATTCCTTTCAGAAAAGCAATAGAAGACGGATACCAAAAGATCATCGTCATCGAGACTAGAGACAAGACCTATCGCAAGAAGCCTTATTCCCAAGCCGCCATCGCCAGGGCGAAAAGATTCTATGGCGAACACAAAGAATTCACGGAATCCCTTATCAAAGGCAACGACACCTATAACGCGGATGTTGAGGAGCTCGAGAAACTAAAAGAGGCAGGACGTGTATTCGTTATCCAGCCAGAAAATCCCGTTCATGTCGGCAGAGCCGAAAGGAAGAAAGCGAAGCTGGAGGCTTTGTATCAGCAAGCGTTTGAGCAAACCATGCGCATGAAGGATGAGATCCTGGCTTATCTTGGAGGCGAGGCGAAATGAACCGCAACGACAAGAAGCCAGCTAACAGGAACAAAGGATTGGTGAATCCGAACTCAATCAAGGAGTGGGAAGTCTATAAGCAAACCACCTTGATGGAGTTTTTGATGTTCAAAATGCCCGATGCGCCCCGTAAGACCATCAAAAGCCTTTTGACCAATCACCAAGTCTCCGTAGGAGGCGTTCCTACATCGCAATACAACTTCCCGCTATATCCCGAAGACGTGGTCATCGTTTCCAAAAACCG
>CAMORJ010000081.1 GCA_946623775.1 uncultured Bacillota bacterium
CCGGAGGCATTGCCCTTGGCAAGATGAGTCTTACTCCCGCCAGCGAATTCGCTAGGACCCATCCATATCTAGTGGCGAAAAGGGAAAGCTTGCCGCAAACCGAGCAAGTCATTTCCCCAACCTCAGCGGAGATTTATGACGAATTCGTAAAAAACACCGCTTTGAAAGTCCTGCAGGGAACGACCAAATCGATGTCTTATTCCCCGGTGGACGCGTTCGTGAATTTCGCGACCCTTGCCTATTTCTCTTCCGACTATATCTCCTCATCTTTGCTTGCGATGTTTGGAAACCCAACGAAAGAGGATTTAGCCGATGCCGTCTATGAGATTACCTATGCCGTAGGTACTCCGACCAAATATGAGCAAAGGTATTATGGCCAAGATAAGCCGATCTCCAAAGAGAATGGCGGGTATTCCGCCAACTCGCTTTGGACTGGCAATTGCCCTCTAAAAGGCGATGAGGAGGGGAAACGAAACATCGAGACCCTTATGAAGAGATTCCTCACCTCCATCATTGAGGAAACCCCGACCGAGGAAAGCATCGTCAAATGGCTCAAAGCCTGCCTCCCCGATGGCTATGAGATCCCGAAGCTCTCCGTCCCAGACGGGACTGACGCCGCGATGGTCTCTTCCTATTTCCTGAAGATCGATAACGATAACGCCGAATACGATTATCAGGATTACAAGTCCGGCAATCACCATATGCCATATACCTTCAATGGCAAGACCATCCAAAGCGACTACCTCTCCGAAACCTCTTGGCAAGGAACCTCCTATTACGACTCCGATAGCCTAATCGGCGGCGGGTATCTAGGAGTGAGCTTCTTCCTCCCAAAGGCAGAAGAAGCAAATCCCAATTCCATTTTGCAGGAAGTGGTGGAGCAAACCTACGAGACCAAAAGGGCAGCGTTCTATAGCATCAAGGTCCCTTATTTCACGATTGATGACCAGCACATCGATCTATTGGAAAGAGTCTATAACCCTTACTGCGATGCCCACCTTGGCATCATGCAGAAACTCTTCCTCTATGAGATGGAACTCATCAAATTGGAGCAGCATTCCAAAGTCAATCTGGACTATGATGGGTTTACTTCCTCCTCGGTGACCATCGCTTCTTTGGTAGAGACTTCTGCGGAGATGGGAGACAACATCTCCATTGAGGTCAATCGCCCCTTCGTCTTCCGCTCCAACAAAACCGTGAAGCAAAGCGATGGGGAATACGCGATTCTCCCCACTTGCATCGGCGTCGTCTTTGACCCAGCTTATCAAGCAAAATAAAGGCTACATCGAAAGAAATTAAAAGAGGTCATCGGCAACCGAATGGTCGTCGATGACCTCTTTTCTGCTTATTTATTCTCAGCTAAGGCGCGCTGCTTGGCTTCCCATTTCTTGCGGTCTGGCGTGGAGAGGATCTTCTTCCTCATGCGGAACGCGGTGGGGGTGATTTCGACGAGCTCGTCGGAATTGATGTAGTCAAGGCAAGCTTCAAGCGTCATCTTGCGGGGCGACTTGAGGACGACGGTCTGGTCTTTGTTACTGGACCTGACGTTGGTCTGCGGCTTGGCGGCGGTGACGTTGACGGATAAGTCCACGGGGTAGCGGTGCTCGCCGACGATCATGCCCTCGTAGCAGACGGTGCCTGGGGTGATGAACATCGTGCCGTGCTCCTCGACTTTCTCGATGGAGTAGGGGGTCGCGGGCCCTTTGTCGACGGAGACGAGCACGCCGATGTTGCGCTCGCCTACGCTATGGGCGTACATCGGGCGGTATTCCTTGAAGGTGTGGTTGATGATGCCATACCCCTTGGTGAGCGTTAAGAAATTGTTGATGAAGCCCAATAATCCGCGGGATGGGATGACATAGGTCAATCTGGTCTGGCCATTGGCGGCGTACATGTCGTCCATGATCGCGCCTCTAGAGCCCAAGGTTTCCATGATGTCGCCGACGAATTCGTCGGGCACATCGATCTGAAGGTCTTCGTAAGGCTCGCATTTGACGCCGTCGATCTCCTTGATGATGACGTGGGGTTTGGAGACTTCCAGCTCATAGCCTTCTCGCCTCATCGTCTCGATGAGGACGGAAAGATGCAGCTCGCCGCGCCCTGCGACGATCCAGGTCTCGGTATTGGGGATCCTGCTGTAGCGGAGGGAGACGTCGCGCTGAACCTCGGCATAGAGCCTATCCTCGATGACGCGGGCGGTCACGAATTTGCCGTCCTGTCCGCGAAGCGGGGAGGAATTCGTGCCGAATTCCATCTCCAAAGTCGGCTCATCGACGCGGAGGGTTTCCATCTGGCGGTATGTATTGGGCGCGCACAAAGTGTCGCCGACGTTGAGGGCGTTATTGCCCGCGATCGCGCAGATGTCGCCGCATTGAACCTCATCGACCTCGACCCTGCGGAGGCCTTGGAAGGTGTATAGCTTCATGACTTTGAAGTCACGGGATTCTTCGGGGGATGTGTAATCCGAGATCGTATCGCCGACCCTGATTTTGCCGGCGCGGATGGTTCCGATGCCGATGCGGCCGACGAATTCGTTGTAGTCGACTAGCGCCGGCTGGAGCAAGAAAGGCGCATCGGGATCGCATTGGGGCTCGGGGATCTCGCGGAGGATGGTCTCGAACAACGCGTCCATGCCCTTGGTTTGGGTGGAAATGTCATCGCTTAGGCTCGAGGTGCCGTTAAGCGCGCTTGTGTAGACGATCGGGAAGTCCAATAGGTCTTCCGGGGCGCCTAAGGCGATGAGGAGCTCCAAGACTTCGTCGACCGCCTTGGCTGGGTTGGCGTTTGGCCTATCGACTTTGTTGATGACGACGATCGGCTTGATGTGGTTCTCCAACGCGTTCTTCAAAACGAAGCGCGTCTGCGGCATCGTCCCTTCGAACGCATCGACCAAAAGCAAGCAGCCATCGACCATATGCATGATGCGCTCGACCTCGCCGCCGAAGTCGGCGTGCCCTGGGGTGTCGACGATGTTGATTTTGGTGTCCTTGTACATGACCGAGGTGGTCTTGGCGAGGATGGTGATGCCCCTTTCCCTTTCCTGGGCGAGGGAGTCCATGGCCCTGTCGACGAGGGTTTCGTTCGCGCGGAAGGCGCCGGAAGAGGAGAACAAAGAGTTGACGAGCGTGGTCTTGCCATGGTCAACGTGGGCGATGATTGCGATGTTCCTCATTTTCATAATGGATGCCTCCTGCGATTTTTGACGGGATTAGTCTATTCTTGCACGGGTACGCGTGCAAGAAAAAAGAGAAAACCGTAAGCGGTTTCCTCTTTGAAGGCATAATCCTATCAGTCGTCGGAACTAAAGGAAGAAGAGGACGCGGCTTCCCTTTGCCTATCGGTGATGTTGTCGATGGCGATGACCAGAGCTACGTAGAAGGCAAGGTCATGGCCGTCGTTTAAATCCAAGACGAAGGAATCGCGCATTGAGATCCTTCTGGAGATGTGCCCGATCTCCTCGCCGTTTAGGGAAATGTGATAGTCGAAGCCCAGGATGTTGCCCTTGATTTCGAGGTCGCCTTTCTCGGAGGTGATGAAATAGCGGTCGTGGAGGGAGAAGATCTTCTTCCTGACCAAGGCGACTTGGTTCTTGTCCTTATCGAGAACGAAGGCTTTCCTGCCGAAGATGCTCCAGAACTTGTTCCTGACGATGAACAATACATTGCCCTCGAGGTCTTTGACGAATTTCTTCTTGGTGAAGCTGAAAAACCTTCCCTCAACGTTGAAGACATCCTGTTCCTGCAGGTCTTTTACCTTCGAGGAACCCCTGAAACTGATCCAATTGTTGCGAATGCTGACTGATTGCATGGTATGTAATCTCCTTGACCACAATATTTTAGTACAGTTTTCCTATCTTAAGATAGAAAAATCGCTTGCGGTACGCCCTTTATGCTTGTATAGTAATCGAGCAGCCCGCCTAGGTCAGGACCGATTCTCCTCGATTCGGCTTGGACGGCGCCAAGTAACAAGGAAAGGAGAAAAAACAATGGCCCTATCTAAGGACATGACCGCCGAACTCGTCAAGAAGTTCGGTGCGAATGAAAAGGACACCGGTTCCGCCGAAGTTCAGATCGCTCTTCTCACCGCCCGCATCAAGGCGCTCACCGAGCATCTCAAAAAGAACCACGGCGACGCAGGGGCAAGGCGCAGCCTTTTGATCCTCGTCGGCAAACGCCGCGGATTGCTCGACTACCTCGCCAAGAACGACCCCGAGCGCTATACCATCCTCATCGCATCCCTCGGCATCCGCAAGTAATTGCAAGCATGCATCGCCACCTCACCATCGAGGTGGCTTTTTCTTTGCCTTGGGCGGCCATCGAAGGGAAGCAAGGTCTTCCCTTCGATGGATGCAGCGGGGTTTCCGCTGCATGAAAGAATTGGATTTGGACGATTTGCATAAGATAAAAGACCGCTTTTCGAGCGGTCTATTATCATTATTTATCGATGGTTTTGGAGTTGATGATTATTTTGCTATATATCAGGCAAACAAATCGTCCAAATCCTTCAGGAAGGCATCCAGATCGTCTAGGGAATCGATGCGGGCGCCGCTAGCCTGGGCATGTCCGCCGCCTCCCCATTTGTTGGCGATGCCGGAGATGTCGACCTTCTTGGAGCGGATGGAGATCCTCCAGCAATAGTCTTTGGGATCGCAGTCCTCGGTGATGGAGCACCAGACGTTGATGCCGGCGATGTTGGAGAACATGTTGACGTTTTCCTTGCCTTGCTCCGAGGTGATCTTAAGCTCATCCTGGACCGGCTTTGGAAGGAGGTAATAAGCGACGCCGTGGGGGGTTAGGTGGAAGTTGGAGAGGACATAGGCCTGCGAGCGGAGGGAATCGATGGATTTCTCATACATCGCAAGATACGTTTCCCTCATGTTGAAGCCGGTCTTCAATAGCTCCTGGGCGACCGCGAAGGTATGGGGGCTGGTGGAGGAGAACATGAATCTCCCCGAATCGCCGACGATGCCGATGTAGAGCCATCTCGCCGCTTCGGGGGACATCCTCATGCCCTTCCATTTGAGGAGGACATCCGCGACGAGCTCGGAGGCTGCGGAGGATTCGGTATCGAGGATCGAGCATCTTGGAGCGATTTCCTTTTTGCAGGGGTGATGGTCGATCTTGACTTTGTATTTGGCGTATTTGTACCGTGGGTCGGCGATGCGTTCATGGTCTCCGACGTCGACGATGATGGCGAGGAAATCGCCGCTTTTGAACCAATCCTCGTTCAGGGTTTCGGTGACGGGGAATAGGCGAGGGGTGAAGGAGACGTGGTTGTCCCCGACGTAATGGATCTCCTTGTTGGGGAAGTTGTCGCGGAGGAACTGCACCATGCCCATCTGGGTGCCTTGGGCATCGAAGTCGGGCTTGATGTGGCGGAAGACGCAGATCCTGTCGTAGCGTTTCACCGCGCGATAGAAAGCGCGGTACTGCTTGAGGAATTGGGCTCCGTATTCTTTTAGCTCTGCTGGCAAGGCCATTAGGCGATCCTCTTATAGCAATCCCTGGCGATCATGACTTCCTCGTCGGTCGGGATGACGGCGACGATCATCGAGGAGCCAGGAAGCGAGATGACGGCTTCCTTTCCGCCGTAGATGGATTCGTTGAGCTTGTAGTCGATCTTGAGCCCGAGGGCCTCTTCGACGCGTTCCAGGATCAAGCGGCGGTAGTAGGGGGAATTCTCGCCGATGCCGGCGGAGAAGACCATCATGTCCGCGCCGCCGAGCCTGACGAAGTAGGAGCCGATGAAATCGGCGACCCTTCTGGCGAATAGGTTCGAGGTGAGGATGGCCCTTTCGTTGCCTTGTAGCGCGGCGGCTTCGATGTCGCGGGTATCGTTGGAGATGCCGGAAACGCCGAGGAGTCCGCTCTTTTTGTTGAAGACATCGTAGAGCTCATGGACGTCTAAGCCGGTGCAGGTGGCGAGGTAATCGGTGACGGAAGGATCCATGTCGCCGGTGCGGGTGCCCATCATGACTCCGCCAAGCGGGGTGAGGCCCATCGTGGTCGCGACGCATTTGCCGTCGCGGACGGCCGCCAAAGAGGCGCCCGAGCCGATGTGGCAGGTGATGATGCGGGAATTCGGTTTGCCGCCGAGGTATTCCTTGATGGCTTTGTTGGCGAGGTATTGGTGGGAGGTGCCATGCGCCCCATAGCGGCGGCAATCGTATTTCTGGCTCCATTCGTAGGGAATGGGGTAGAGGTAATCCTCTTCTTCCATGGTCTGGTGGAAGGCGGTGTCGAAGACCGCGATGGCGGGGACATCGGGAAGGGCGTCCTTGAAGGCGTGGTAGCCGACTAGGTGAGCGGGGGCGTGAAGCGGGTCAAGCGGGATGAGCTTGGCGATGATCGCCTCGGATTCATCGTCGAAATCGACGGAGTGGGAGAAGTATTTGCCGCCCTGGACCACACGGTGGCCGACGCATTTGATCTCGTCGAGGCTCTTGACGATGCCGAATTTGGTGAGGGCCTCCAAGACGAGGTTGACCGCGACGGCATGGTCGGGGATGGGGAGGACGCGCTTGTCCTCTTTGCCGTCGAATTTGATCTTGAAGATGCCATCGTCGTGGCCGATCCTCTCGGCTAGGCCGGAGCAAAGGACCTTCTCTTCGGGCATTTCGTAGAGTTTGTATTTCAAGGAGCTGGAGCCGCAGTTGACGGCCATTACTTTGTACATGTTTATTACCTCGTTAGTTCTAACGGGGGAATTTTATCATTGTCGGACACCGCTTTCCTTAAAAATCGTTTGCAAAGCAAAAAA
>CAMORJ010000082.1 GCA_946623775.1 uncultured Bacillota bacterium
ATATGCCGAAGCTAGAGCAAACCTATATATGCCCCCGCTGCTTTGAGTCCCATTTCGAGGACTACGCAGGTCATTTGAAGTGCAGGCTATGCGGCTATGAGAAGCCCGCCCCCATCCAGGACTCCGAGAAGATACTATTAGAAGTAGCATCCGCAGAGCTTAGGCTATCCAATTTCATAGACGCCGAGGAGAAGTTCCTAGACGCCGCGAGCAAATGCGGCGAATCCTCTTTGGCCTATTGGGGCGCCTTCCTCGCCAGGTACGGCGTGCGTTATGAGCAGGACATAGACGGCAGGATGGTCCCCACCTGCAACTCATTGTCCCATATAAGCGTCTATGACAACGCCCATTACAAGAAAGCCATAGAACTAGCCTCCATAGAGGAAAGATCCACCTATGAATCCGAGGCCAAGAGGATAGAGGATATCCGAAGGGAATGGTTCGATAAGGCCTCGCGCCTAGAGCCCTATGACGTCTTCATCTGCTTCAAGGCAAGCGAAGACGGCAAGACGGGCGTCAGGACCGAGGACTACAACAAGGCGTATGACCTATATAACTATCTGGGCAAGTTAGGCTACCGCGTGTTCTTCGCGCCTGCATCATTAAAGGAAGGCACGACGTATGAGCCTTATATATACGCGGCCCTGAAATCCGCCAAGGCGATGCTTGTGTATGCCTCTAAGCCGGAATACGTCACGGCGACCTGGGTCAAGAACGAGTGGTATCGGTATACGAAGATGATCGGAGCCGGGGAGAAGCGGAAGAACTCGCTTCTTGTCATCTGCGATGGCCTGGACCCATACCTATTGCCGCCTCAATTATCCAGGATCCAGCATCTGGATAGGAAAGCGGTGGACTTCTCCGACCGCTTGGCGGATTATCTGCGGGGAGCCATCAAGAAAGAAGGGCCAAGCCTAGGCAAGAAAGCGCCTAAGAAGATCGATGGCAAAATAGCAGAAACCCAGCAAAAGAAAGTCACCGCCCGCGTCTTAGGCGAAGACTATGTCGCCTTAAGCGTGGACGATGCCGCCCAACTTGAACTCGCCTATGAATTCTTAGGCAACGAGAATTACCCATCCGCCTCGAAAAGGTTTGAGGCATTGAAGAAAAAAGGGGTAGGGGGCGTCGAGGCCGAAATCGGATTGGTTTTGTGCAAGCATCAATGCAAGAGCATCCAAGATGCCCTTTGCAAGAACGATGACGCATTGATGAACCTCTTGCTGCCGCTTCTGGTCAAGTTGCCTAAGGACAAAGCATCGGAAGCCTTATCCGCCGTCGCCTCCGTCGGGGCGAACGCTTTCCCGTCCGAGAAGTCGCTTGCCTTATATCGATACCTCGCCCCATACGATGACCCATCCTCGGCGAAGTTCACTTTCCTGCTCGCCTCGGAGCTATCTAGTCCAAACAGTTCTTACCACAAGCCCTTCCTCGACGCGGTCCTTCCCTATCTAGAGAAAGACGCCGCCTTGAAGGTCCTCTTGCAGCAAGGAAGCGCCGCGATCAGGGAAAAGGATTATGAAGGCGCGAAGGCAATCTACGATTCCTATCTCGCTTATGGAGGGGACGCGAAAGAAGGCAAGAAGCTGCGCGCCCTGGCCAAATACCATGCCTCTAAGTGGGAGGACATGGGCATCTCCTATTGGGACCCCAAGGAGTTCTCCTATCTTGAGGATTACCTCGCCGAGTTGGACGAAGGCACTCTAGGGGATGCGATACACGTTGTCCTTATTAATCTAGCATCCAATCAGGGAATCTCAGGAAACCTTGCCGATGACATCGATAGGCTTTTGGCCTTCTTCCCCGAATCTTCATCCAGGAAGAGGCTTGAATGCCTATTGCTACTTGGCAAGGCGTGCCTAAGCCAAAAGCAATTCGACATGGCGATGAAATACTATCGCCTTGCCTTATCGCAGGATTCTAAGCTCCCCTTTGCCTATTGGGGGATGCTACTAGCGAAGAATCGCTGCGTCAACGATGATGAATTGGTCTTAGTCAAAGAGGATATCGAGAACTTCGAAGAATATGACCAAGCCCTTTTATCGGCGAAAGCAGATCCTAAGCTCAAAGCCCGCTTCCTTGCCGCCCCCGAAAGGCAAAGGCAGCTAAGGGAAGAGCATGCCGCCTCAGAGCGCGCCGCGAGGAAAAAGAAAAAGAAGAAGGCGATCAGAACCGCCATCATCGCCACCCTTTCCGCCGCCTTGTTGATCGGCGGCGGGATAGGCGGGTTCCTTATCTACCAAAACGTAGAAAAGAACAACCTCATAACTCAAGATGAGACATCCATCGCCAAGTGGATCGACGAAGGCGATTACGATAAAGCCATCTCCTATATGGAAAATTGCTCCTACAAAGAGGAGAGGGCGTATTTAGAAAAATACACCGCCTTCGCGATGGCGGGAAAAGCCTTTGAGTCCGGCGATTATGAGTCTGGGATCGAATATGCCCTCAGCCAAGGCGTGCAAGTCCGCGTGACCTATGACCCCAACGGGGGCAACGTGGAAAAAGACCAAGAGACCATCGTCAGGAAATCCGCATACATCGAGACTACGCCTACGAGGATGGGATATGAATTCGAGAAGTGGACCCTATCCCATTATTACCTATCCCTAAGCACGACCGACGTCTCGGTATCCTTGCTCGCCGAGTGGTCTGCAAATGAATACAACGCGACCTTCCTCGTCAACTCTCCGGAGGCAGGAAGCGTCTTTGCCTTCGAGGAATCCGGAAGCGCGGTTTCGAAAAAGGTGAAGACCGATAGCGTTGTCACCGTGTCGGCTTCGGCTAGCGAAGGCTATTACTTCGCGGGGTGGTATGAAGACGGCAAGAAAGTAGGCGCGACCGCAGAATGGACTTTCACCATGCCATCACGCGACGTGGTTTTCCGGGCGACCTTCCTAAATGAAGCGGACCTGCTTGAATTGCAGGACAGGGAAGCCGCTTTATCTGCCGTCCCATCCAGATCCGGGGATGGGAAGACCGTATCCTATGGCCTATATCCCCAGACCTATGTATCCGATGGGCAGCTGATCGAAAGCCTCAATGCGTTGGATGAGCCTATAGACGATGATTGGTATCAATATGATGGCTCCTATTATGCGAAAGTGGCTGGCGACCCCCATTCTAGCCAGCCCGTATATTTCTCTGATGGCGTCCAAATCCAAAGAGGGACCGTCTATTGGTTCAAATGCGAACCGATTCTCTGGGATATCAGGAAGCAGGCTGACGGCAAATATTACCTGCTGTCCCGCGTTTTGCTCGATATGTCATATTTCTGCCACTTGAACAGCGCACGCGCCAATCCGAGCGCAAAGCCATTTGCCACTTCCGAAATCAGGGATTGGCTCATGGGTGATTTCTATCAATCCGCTTTCCGCTTCGGGGATTCCCAGATTGCGGAAGTGGAATTGGATGATACCCCAAAAGGCGTCAAGGACAAGGTATTCCTTCCCTCAAATGAAGAGCTGTCATCCACTGAGTACGGATTCAAGCAAAATACCGACAGAGTGGCTTCTTATAGCGATTATGTCCTCTCCAAAGGGGTGTTCCCCTATGGGACTTATTGGACCCGCACCCTCGGAGCAACCGGGTACATCGCCTCCGTCGAATCCCGTTACGGCAAGCTTACAAGCACTAAGGCGGATGCGTCTTTGGTCGCTGTCCGCCCCGCGATGTATGTCGATCTTGATTGCAAGTTCCCGATGTTCATCGAATCCGAAGATCCTTCAAAAGGCAGCGTTGGCATTATGGCGGGGGAGGGCTTGTTCGACCAGGAGATCCAAGTAATCGCCAACCCGAAACAAGGGTATGCGCTGTCCGGGTGGTACCGGGGAGATAAAAGGGTAAGCACATTGCAGTCTTATACCTTCAATATGCCGTTTGGCTCTTGCATATTAAAAGCGCGGTTCGACGATGCGGAAAAAGTGGAGCTGGAGTGGAACATCAGCCATGGCATCGTCCCCGCTCTATCCGAAGATGGCCAATTCCTTACATATGGCTTATATCCGCAGACGGTCGTAAGCGATCCATCCCTGATCTCATCGCTTGACGCTACCGCTACGCTTGGATCCAACGGCTGGTATGTTAAGGACGGGGATTACTATACCAAGGAGAATGCCTGCCCCTACGGTTCCCCCTCTTATACGTTCGGCAACGGAGAAACGATTGCCGACGGCGCAGCCTATTGGTTCAAGTGCGAGCCAATCAAGTGGAGGGTGCTCCAAAACTCGAACGGCGAAGCTTTCGTTGTGTCCGAAAGCATCCTAAACGCCCAACGCTATGACGATTCCTCCAATAACTACGCAGACTCTGAAATCAGAGAATGGCTCCACAGCAACTTCTTCATCCGCGCCTTCGCCCTTGACTCTTCAAGCGTCCTGACCACGGACGTTGATAACTCCGCCGCGTCGACCGGGCTCTCGTCTAATAGGTACGCATGCGAGAACACGCCGGACAAAGTGTTCTTGCTTAGCCGCTCCGAAATCGTTAACCCCGACTATGGCTTCTCATCGGACATCTATGCGGACGAGTCGAGAATCGCCAAACCAACGGACTACGCGTTGGCAAAAGGAGCCTACCAATACCAAGGCGCCGGCTGGTGGTGGCTGCGTTCCCCGATTGGCGGCCATTCCGAATATGCGAGTTACGTCCACGACGACGGCAGCGATACTGGCTGCGAAGTCTACCGCGCCAATCGCGGCGTCCGACCCGCCATGCGAATCAAGCTTTAGTTCGAATATTTAGGGGGCGCGTGCCTCCTATTTAAATCCTTCACCGCGAAATTTGTTTGATAAACACTGCCTTCCGATCGACAAAAAAAGTAACTTATTTAATTTGGTAAATACAAAATTAATACATTATGTATATTTTTTGTTATACTTATTATGGGCAGGAGGAAAATGAAAATGTTTAAAACCGCATTGCTCCAATTGAGAACCAAAGGGATTAAAAACATCGAAAACGAAGTCACCATTGATTTTTATCGAAACAAATCCCTTCTCAACTTTGACATGACAAACGACAGGGTCAGAGTTCTTTATGGACCTAACGGATCCGGAAAATCTTCTGTTGTTGCATCCGTTTGGTTAATCAAACAACTATTTAATTCCGATAGTTTTCTCGCAAGGTGCGGAAGCGGGTTTTTATCTCAGCTTTTGAACAAAAAGAAAAAAGACTTTTCTATTTCGCTCTTGGTTGCTTTTTGGGACGAGCACGACAAAAGGCCATCCTCTTTCCGCTATTCTATGGCGATGGCGTTTGAAGACGGTGAGTTCCAAATCGAGGAAGAGTCAATCACCTTTGTTTCCAGTGCCAGGCTCGATGAAAACAAAGCAAAAACCATCCTTTTGGCAAGACAAGGAAAACTTGAGGTTCTGGATACGTCTTTAGGGAACGATTTCTATCGTGATTTCGAGGGAGAGGTCAGGAACCTTTGCAGGAAGAGTTCCGTTTTGAATTTGTTCACCAGGTTGTTAAACAAAAAAGGCTATAAGGACGCATTCCTTTTTGACGTTCCAAACCACAAGGGCAACCGAGCCATTTACGCTGCCTTGATGTATTTTCTGACCCTGTCCGTTTATTTGGATTCTTCCGATTTGCATGAAAACGAGATGGAACCACCGAGCGACCTTTTCGAATACTTGTCTTCCGTCTCCAAAGAGGAGCTTATCGCCCCACTTCTAGATCCCGCACAAAGAGGCAATAGGTATTCGATTCGGATTAATAAGTCCGATTACGGCCGTTATGAAAAATACGTAAAGCGCCTAGAGCTGTTCATCAAGCAGTTTAAGCCAGATTTAAAAGGCATCGAAATCGATAAGCGCCTAGACGGCAGCCAATACCGTTGCCAGTTGGTTTTTGTATACAAAGCAGGCAGAGTCGATTTCGAATTTGAAAGTACTGGAATTAAAAAATTGACAAACATCTTTTCCACTTTGGAGTCCGCAGTGGGCGGCGGCACTGCATTTATCGATGAACTTGACGCAAATGTTTCAGGCGTCTATTTGAGAAAGCTGATTGAATTTGTTGAGCAATATGCGAAAGGCCAGTTGTTTTTCACCGCCCATAGCCTTGATCCGATGTATGCCTTGTACACAAATTCCAAGGCAATCTATTTTATTGGTAACGAAAACCTTATCAGCGTTTGGAAAAAGAACGGCAACACCAGACCCTATACCCTATACCCTGACGGCATGGTCCCTGGCATCTATTTCAACATCGATGCTTTCGACTTTTTGCCGTGCTTTGAATCGGAGGAACGTTGATGCTTCTTATCGTCGTAACGGAAGGTGATCCAAAAAGGGAAATTGACTGGAAATACATCAAGTCCTTTTTGGATTACCGTTACGGCATAAGAAACAAGGTGAAGCTGAAGAGCATATGCCTTGCAAGCAAATCCAAATTCCAAACCGCTCTCCCAAAAATCCAAAACGAAATCAGCAGGTTCTTCAAGATGCGTCCGGGATCCAGCGAACCTGTTGTGGTATGCCTTTGCTTTGATACCGATTATGGAGCGCCAGCCCAAGAGCAAAATCAACGCATTGAAGAATTTGCACGCGCCCACGGCTATCGTTTGGCGTGGATGCACAGAGATGTAGAAGAGGTGTTTTTGGGCCGCAGGATTCCGGACAAAGAAAAAGTCAGGGCAAGCGACGCGTTC
>CAMORJ010000083.1 GCA_946623775.1 uncultured Bacillota bacterium
AATTATTACGTTTTCCACTATGACGTAATGACGCCCCAAGGCAGGCGCGATTATAAGTATTTCGTCGCAAGCAGAAACAATGAGGAACATTTGCTCGCGAAAGAGGAGGAGCGTTCTCAGCCCGATGGTGTCATCATGGTTTTGTTCGTCAAAGGCGATGACGGAAAGAAACGCTTGGTGATGACAAAACAATTCAGGCCCGCGATTAATCGTTACGTCTATTCGCTTCCCGCTGGTTTAATGGACGAAGGCGACGAGACGATTGAAGATACAGCCCGAAGAGAAGCGCTGGAAGAATCAGGAGCCATCCTCGGGGACATCAAGGTCATTGTTCCGCCGAGCCCGACAAGCGAAGGCCTCTCCGATGAACTAGATTGCTTTGTTATGGCGGATGTCATCGATGTGGATAAGAATCGTCTCGAAACGTTTGAAGACATCAGCTCGAAATCATATAGCAAAGAAGAGTTCCAAAACCTTATGGCTAGAGATGATGTGATGGTTCCCTTGCCGCTTCGTTGCCTGTCCTTCTACATAATCGAGAATTGGCCTGAATAAGCAAATACGAAAAAAGTCACCGCAGAACGGTGACTTTTTGATTATTGGTAATAGCTTATTCAGCTTTGCCGATGGAACCAAAGAGTTCCATCTTCTCTTTGACCTTGGCTTGGATGGCTTGGAAGCCAGGCTTGAGAAGTTTGCGGGGGTCATAGCCCTTTGCGGTGTTGGCAGCAGAGGGATCGGCCTTGCCGGCGGCGCAGTAGTCGATGGTCGCCTGAGCGAAGACGAGCTGGCAGTCGGTGTTGACGTTGATTTTGCTCATGCCGCCCTTGATGGCAGCGCGGATCTGGTCATCGGGGATGCCGGTGCCACCATGGAGGACTAGCGGGATGCCGCCGGTGGCCTTCTGGATGTTTTCGAGAGCATCGAGGTGGAGACCGGTCCAACCCTCAGGATAGATGCCATGGATGTTTCCGATACCGGCAGCGAGGAAGTCAACGCCAAGGTTGGCGATGATCCTGCACTCTTCGGGATCGGCGACTTCGCCGTCAGCGGTAACGCCGTCTTCGGTTCCGCCGATGGCGCCGACTTCGGCTTCAATGGATAGGCCTTTGTCGTGGGCGAGATTGACAAGCTCTTGGGTCTTGGCAAGATTCTCCTCGAAGGGGAGGGAGCTTCCGTCGAACATGACGGAGGTGAATCCGGCTTCAATGCAAGCCTTGACACCATTGTAGGTGCCATGGTCGAGGTGAAGCGCGACAGGAACGGTGATTCCAAGGCATTCGTCGAGGGCTTTAACCATCGCGGCGACGACCTTGAAGCCGCCCATGTATTTCGCGGCGCCTTCGGAAACGCCGAGGATGACAGGGGATTTGAGTTCTTCGGCGGTGAGGAGAATGGCTTTCGTCCATTCAAGGTTGTTGATGTTGAAATGGCCGACGGCATAGTGCTCGTCGTGGGCCTTTCTCAACATTCTTGCAGCATTAACTAACATTTATGTTGAACCTCCAAGTTCAAAGCGCCTTTATTATCTTCTTTTTGAACATGCGTTTCCACTGAAATGTTAATCAAACTATCACAGGCATCCAAATCTAGATTTGGCTTGAGCTTTTCTTTGTTGAATCTCTTGCCGACACCCAGATTTGGAATATGGAGAAACTATTGAAAAAACATCGGCTATAATCGATAATTTGTGCATGAAACACAAAAATTGGTGGACCGACTGCGTCGGTTATGTGATTTACCCACAGGCATACATGGATTCCAACAACGATGGCTTTGGGGATATCCAAGGTATCATTTCGAAGTTGGACTACCTCCGTGACCTCGGCATTAATCTGATTTGGCTATGCCCCATATTTGCCTCCCCGATGGAAGACAACGGATATGACGTCAAGGACTTCTATTCAATCGCCCCCGAATTTGGGACGATGGACGATTTGAAGGCATTGATTGCGGGATGCCACGAAAGGGGAATCCGCTTGATTCTGGACTTGCCGCTTAACGAGACCAGCGACGAACACCCATGGTTCCAAATGGCTATCCGCGATCCTGAAAGCAAAGAAAGAGGATACTATTTCTTCCGAAAAGGCATCCGCGACGGCGACAATCTGAATCCGCCCAACAATTGGATGGGTTATAACGGAATCTCCACTTGGACGAGAGTGGGGGATACCGACGACTTCTATTTCCATCTTTTCGCCGTGAAGCAGCCGGATTTGGATTGGTCCAATCCCGAAGTCCGCCAAGAGATGGCCCATGTCGCTTGCTTCTATTTGGATATGGGCGTGGACGGATTCCGCCTTGATGCCATGGCCCATCTTTCTAAAGATAAGTCTTTCTCGCCATCCACCTTGCCTACGGATTCCCGCGGTCTGGTTCTCGATGCCCCCAAATTCTCCAATCGTCCGGAAGTCTATGATTACCTATGCGATTTCCGCAGCAAATTAAGCAGGCCAGATGCGTGCTTGATTGGAGAAGCAGGGGGAGGAATCACCCCAGAGCAAGCCGCCCATGTCGCGGATAGGGAGAATGGCCCAATCTCGATGGTGTTCAATTTCGATACCGCCTGGAATAACAATGGTTATGGCGGAATCGAAAAGCGCCCTGAGGAAATAAGAACCGACGTCATTCTCCTTAAGCACAATTTTGAAAGGTGGTACAACATCTGCTCCGAGCATGCCGATATGCCCCTTTATTGGTGCGACCACGACCATCCGCGCGTTTTAAGCCAATATGGGTCGACTGTTTTCCGCAACGAATCGGCGAAATGCTTGCTCACGACCCTTTTGTTCCTCTATGGAACGCCGTTCATCTACTATGGCGATGAAATCGGCATGAGCAATGTGACTTATGAAAAGCCTGAGGATTTCTTCTCCGATTCCGCCCAAAGAAGCGAAATCGCCAACCTTCGCGCGGCGGGTTACGACGATGAGAGAATCACCCATTACCTAAATCGCGCTTCCAGGGTCAACTCCCGCACCCCAATGCAATGGGATAGAGGCCCCAATGCCGGATTCTCAACCAAAGGAAGCGTCAATAAGGTCAACATGAATTATCTGCAAGGGGTCAACGTTTTTGACCAAATGAGGGATCCCTGGTCTATTTTGAATTTCTACCAATACGCGATTTGGAAGAGGCGCGATCCTGCAATCAACCGCATCGTGAATGAAGGAAAGCTTGAATTCCTAGACCATAATAATCCTGATGTCATCGCGTATATTCATCGTGGCGAGGAAAAGCTGATCGTCATTTCCAATTTCCGCGAATACGATGTTTCCTTCGACTTCTATTGGCAGATATCCGACGTGATTCTGCACAACTACGATACCGTGCTTTTGGAGAACCATGTCTTCCACCTCCGTCCATTCGAATCGTTCTTGCTGAAAGTTAGGGGCAACATGTAATGGACAAACATTACTTATTGATGTTTTCGGGTCCGTTTGATCATAAAGAGCTTTTTTGGCGTCTAGAGAGATTTGGCGTCAAAAGCTCCAGCATCGCCTTTTCAACGCCGACGCAAGCCGAATTCATCGCCCCTTTTGACGTAGCTTATTCTTTGGATACGGTCTTGATCCCGTTCTCCAACCAAACGGGAGTCAGGGTGGGCGCGCTTGTTAGCTACACGCATGAGGAATTGGAAGATAAGCTCCTTCCCTATGCTCTTATCTACTTCCCGAATATGGCCGCGCATTTAAGCGATATGATCCTTCGGGAGATAAATTCCGGAAGCTATACGAGCTATTCGCTTCTCATGAAAAGATTCCGCGACGTGGATCCCGAATTGATGCAAGCGGTGGGAGCTTACTTGCGCTGCGGCAAATCGGGATTAAAAGCAGCGGATGCTCTTTATATTCATCGCAATACGTTCAATTATCGTCTCGCCAACTTCATCAAAGCGACTTCTCTAGATCCTAGAGACTATCATAATGCATTGTTCCTAGAACTGTATTTCCAACTAAAAAACCGAGGGTAAGGTTTCAAAAATAGCGGGGACGTGTATGCGTTATCGCTTCAAAAAAAGTAATATTGCGCGCATGTAAGCGCGCCATTTTTTCTTCTTTAGCAATGCTATGCAAACAAGTAATTCGTGACCTTTTGCTGCGCTTTGATACAATTAAGGCACGCATTTAGCGGTCTTCGCGGGAGGCAGCATGGAAAAACCAACGCCGGATTCGTTTCCTCTTGTTTTAGCAAAAGGCGAACGAGTCGAACAAAGATGCGACTATCTGAATCAAGGCTCGGGCAAAGGGTCTCGCCATGCCTCGATTTTTCTCACGAACAAAAGGCTAATACATGGCGTTTCATTGAATAGCGGGAGTTTCGACAACAGCGCATACGATGAAGTCCCAATTGAGGATATCGATAGTTTGGATTATGGCGTTTGCAGTGGAAAAGCCCCGATGCTGGTGGGATTATTCGTCATTGGCATTGTTTTGCTCATCGCCGGAGTTGTCTGCTTTGCTTTAGGCAGATTCGTATTGAACATCCAATACATGGAATGGGGTTCCTATGGGGGAATGGGCCTAGGCGCTTTGTTTATCCTTTTGGCGTTTTTAGCCCGCAAGAAGTATTCCATGTTTTATCTCAAGGTGTATTCACACGATCAATGCTTCGAGCATCTCGCTGTTGGGAAAGCGACTCAGGAAGTTCAAAAACAGCCATCCGATATCCTGCAGAAAACCATCATCGTTTCTCGTCTGGATTCCGAAAACATCCGGAAATTCCTCGATTCTGCGGGCGCATTAATTCTGAATAACAAACATCAAGCAAGATAAAGGAGATCATTTATGGGCTTTCAATTAGCGAAAGGCGAAAGAATCGTAAAAGAGTACAACTTTGGTTCTGGAACGTCCTCCGGCCTCACCGTCACGAATATGCGACTCGTCTCGCAGATGGAAGGCCATGGGGCCGTCGTTAGAAAAGAGATACCTCTTTCTTCCGCGGATTATGTTTCGACCGCGATAAAGAAGGGCAGCCGCTCCATAGCCCCGTTCATCGTGTTTCTCGTCCTTGCAGTCGCTTTTGCGGTCCTGGCTTACTTTTCTCCGCTTGTGGTCACGATGATTCTCAATCCCATGAACATCGTTCTCGACGAGGCGGTCATGAATTACATCGCGATTGGCATTTATGGCGTCGCTGGGGTTTTTGCTATCCTCGCTTTGGTCAATTTGATATTGTTCTTGGCAAAGAAATCGACAGGAGTTGAAATCGTCATCTCGGGTAAGTGCCTAGAGACCGAATTGCTGTGCGCTTCCTCTTCCACGGGCGGCGTCGCTAAAACTCAGCCATTGCAATTCACGGTAAACCGCAAGGTCGCCGAAGCTTTGATGAACGAGCTGGGCGCATTGCTTTTGGATTTGAAATCGGGACACCGCGTCAGCGACTCTCCTTCCGCCGGCGGGGCCGGCGAAGCAAGGACTGGAGGCGAAAGCCATCCCGAGCATCCCTCTCCCGCGATGGAGCTTGATTTGGACAAGCCCATCCCCGAGGACATCGATGACGATACCCCGATTCCCGAATCGGTCATGGAAGAGCCAATTCCTGACAAATAATTTAGGCCGCATCGAAAGAAATGCAGGTGGTAAAAGCCACCTGCGTTTTTCTTTTTGAAAACTTTTTGCAAAAAGTTGAGTCCTTTTTCGCCATTTTTCTCCAATTAAATAAGTGAGGAGGGTTTGTTATGAATGACAACTTCGAAAAAACAGCCAAATCGGCACGCATCATCTTCCCGGTGATCGGAATCGCCATGCTCGCGGTGGGATTGATCCGCTTCTTCGCCGCGGGCGATTACATCGGATTGGGCGAATCCGGCGTTATGGGCCTATTCGTCATCGCGGTGGGATATGTGCTTTCGCCGATCCTAAGGCACTTCGCGCAAAAAGAAAGCGAACAGGCGTCCGCTGAAGAAATGCATGATCAAGGCCTATAAAGAGCCTTATTTGACTTTCTTGGAATAGCCCTTGCCCTTATTGGGACGATAAGGCTTTTTGTCTCCGGAGAAACCGTGCTTTTTCTCTCCGGGCTTGAAAGGCTTTTTCGGGCCGCGCTTTTCGAACTGGCCATGCTGAGGCTTTGATTGCCTGCGCCTTTCTGCTTCTTTGCGCCTTTGTTCCTCTTCCTCGGCAGCTGCTTGTGCTCTGCGGGCGAGGTATTCCTGATGGTTTTGGGCGTGCTCTTGCTTTCTCTTCAAGAATTCCAGAGCCTCGGTTTCGTTCATTACGCGGATGCCATGGCTGCGGAGGATCTGGGCGGTGACGCCTTCTCCTAGGATCTTCTTATTCCTGAAATAGCCATCGTAGATTTCGTGCGTTCCGCAGGAAGGGGAGCCTTCTTTTAGGATTGCTAACGTTATATTGAAGTAGGAACAGGCCCTAAGCGCTTTGTTCGCGCCGTCGTAGAACTGGTTGGTGACATCGTCTCCGTTGGAATTGATGACGCTGGAACCCTTTCTTTCGGAAGGGAAGCGGGGGCAGGGCAACCCGCCCTCCATCTCGGGGCAGAAGGGAACGAGCTCGAAAAACTCGAGCAATCCCATCAGCTCTTCGTTTTTGTTATCGCCTCCATCGTATTTGGTTTTATCGCCGATGAGGCATGCAGAAATCAAAATCTTTTCCATAAACGATGAAATGATACTCAAA
>CAMORJ010000084.1 GCA_946623775.1 uncultured Bacillota bacterium
ATATCTCAAAGCCCATCGACATCAAACTCGTACTCAAAGAAATCCAAAGGATAAAAGAGGAGTCGAAGCAATGACAAAGATGCTCTATCTCGCGTTGAGTCTCCTCGCGACCACCGTGCTGGCCTCTTGCGGAGGCAAATCGAACAGCGTTGAGCCCGAAGGGTTTAAGCCCTCGCTGGACGCCGACACCGATTGCGTCATCAAAGTAGTGGGGGACTACAGCAACTTCGAGGCCCTTGAAGAAGAGGCCGACCGCTTCAACGCCTATTATCCGAACGTCCGGCTTAACTACGTGAAAATCGATACCGACCTCATCACCGTTTTGGAAGGCAAAGAGAAGCCGAACATCTTCTTCTCCCATCCGAAGATGATCGGAAACGAGCAATACGCTTCCGTCGTCGCCCATATGGAAGATCTCTCCGAACCTGCGCTGAAGTTGAATCTGGATTCCATCCGCTCGAGCCTCCTCAAACGCGAAGGTGGAAAAGTCTATATGGTTCCTGTTTTCTCCAGGACTTATGGTGCCTTGGTCAACAAGGATCTATTCGCCGAAGAAGGCCTTGAGATTCCGACCTCCTGGACCAAATTAGTGGAGACGTGTGCGTCTTTTAGGGCAAAAGGATACCAGAGCCCGGTGATGGGATACACGAATTACGACCTGGATAAGAACAAAGAACGCACCAAAGTGTCCAATGGTTTGCAGAACACCATCGCATACCCGTTGTTCGTTGCCGAGCTTGCTAAGAATCCAAGCGCGTTGGAACTCGCTCAGAAATCGGATCCTGCGGCGGGAGAGTATATGCGCGGGGCGCTTGAAACCGTTAAGCGCATCTTCGATACCGGCATCGCAAACCTAGAGGAATGCGACAAAATCACCGACAGCTACGAACAGGTGCTGCTGCGCTTCTTCGAAGGCGATGTGCCGATGATGGTCTGCAATGGCGACACCGTCTCCGGCGCCAAAAAGCGCGAAGGCAAATCGGTGCCCTTTGGCAGCAACCCCTTCAGCTATGCGTTCTACCCGATGCCCACGACGGAGCAAGGCGGATACTTCATCGATTCGCCTTCGGTTCAGTTCTCGGTCAACAAGAATTGCGACAATCTGGACATGACGAATGAGTTCATGAGGTTCTTGCTCCAGACCAAGGAGCTTGACCACCTTGCTTCTTGGAAAGGACTTATCTGCTCCACCAATACCACCCCATTCGCGCCGGTCTACGACAAGGATAAGAAGACCTTTACTCCAATCTATGACCCATTCAACAACGTCCCTGCCGATAGGACCATCTCCCCTGAGAAGATCGGCATCAACGATGCCATCGCCACCCAAATCAGAAACGCTTCCTTCTATGTTGGAAGGGGCGATATGAGCGTCGACGAAGCCGTGCAGAGGTACGGGCAGCTATAATAAGACAAAGCAGAAACGAAGGGGCTGCGGCATGCTTCCGGATAGGAGGCCCTGCCGCAGCCCCTTTTAATTGTTTGTAACGCTTTTAAAACTTTGGCGAACTCTTTACAATGATTTGCAAGTAGTTTTTCCTACGATAATTCTCCATCTATCTATCGGAGGCAGTCCTTATGAAGCGCGCGATCACACTGGCTCTTATTGGCATCCCTTTCCTTTTTGGTCTGGCTGGATGCGGAAACGCGCCTGATGATTCCTCTTCCTCGCCTTCGGCCCCTCACGTGCATAAGTGGGGCCCATGGGAACGCGACGAAGATGCCCATTGGCGCGAATGCCTCATCTGCGGAAAAAGCGAAATGGACGCCCACGAAGGAGGCATCTGCGAGGTTTGCTCCGACTTCAAAGTCCTGGCTTTAGGATTTTTGGAAGGCGGCGACGGCGCGCACTGCGATTTCGCGAACGAGTGCAATGAATACTTCCCCGCCTTAGGCAAAAAGGAGGGGTTCATGTATGATTTCTCGACCGATTTCGAGATGCTGAATACGAAGACGCTTGAAGGATATGACGCCGTCATGTTCCTCAATAACTATCCCTATAGCCAGCAGCAGCGGCAGGCCTTTAAAGAATATATGGATAACGGGGGCGGATTCATCGGATTCCATGTCTCTGCGTTCACGACCGAATCCGATTCCTGGAGTTGGTACTTCGAGGAATTCCTGGGCTCAGGCAACTTCCGCACGAACACATGGAACCCCACCCCGGAATTATTGAAGGTCGAATCCTCCACCCACCCTGCCGTGGCGAATGTCCCAAGCACGTTCATGTCCTCCCCCAATGAATGGTATGGGTGGACCAATGACCTCAGGAACAACAAGGATATTGAGATATTGCTCTCCTTGGATGATTCCACTTTCCCCGTGGGCGACCGCACCGGAGAGATTTGGTATAACGAATCCGGAAAGGATTATTATCCCGTCGCGTGGGCGAATCGAAACTACAACATGATCTATATCAACATGGGGCATAACCTCATGCCGTATAACGATTTCGAGAAAACATCCAAGACGTTCAGCGAAATCCATGAGAACCAGTTTATCCTCGATGGCCTTAGATACGTCGCCATGGCGAAGCAAGGAGATTGAGCGATTAAGCAAACATTAAGGAGAAACACGACAAGAAGTTCAAGATTGAGTTGGGCAACGCTCAATATATTCTCGGCGCGATAATCTATGGCGATTGCGGAAACCAATGCGTCGTTATGGGCTTCAAAAAACATGATAATGTGTGACAGGTTTGTGACAGATCGCATTGTATAATCCTGAACCATAATTAGCGATTATTGTGCTTCATTTGGCTGAAAAGCCTAAAAAGGAGAGAATTCTTGATCAAAAGATAAACATCGGAAACCAGGAAAACGATTATCGCAAGAATTACTAGTAATATCTTTTTAATGAAGCAAAAGAATCGCACAAAAAGGAGTGAAACTATGAAACACAAACTTACTCTCGTCCTCGCCGCTGCCGCGATGTTAGCCTCTTGCGGTGGCAATTCCGGCACCAGCCACCCCACCGGCCTCTCTACCCCTGAGGAATCCAGCGGTTACCTTAACTGGGTTGCCGAAGGCAAGGTCGTTGTCGATCTCTTCGATATCGGCGAAGCCCACTTCACCTATGGCAACGCCGCTCTCGCTCAGCCCAGCCAAATCCTTGACCTCAACGATTCCGCCGCATTCGCCTGCTCTTCTCAGTTGACCGAAAACGACCTCTTCAACTTCGTCATCGTCACCGAAACCGCCAAAGGAACCAACTTCAGCGCTGGCGCCGCCGTCTATACTGGAATCGAAGGCGATAAGCTTTCCACCTTCCTCGCCGATAACGATGAATTCAAAGGCAAAAAGCGTGCCTACGTCGCCATCAGCGGTGGTGAAGAAGTCAAGTGGACCAAAGGCAAGAACGCCGAGATGGATGCCAAGATCCAAAGCTTCCACAGCGTCAAATAAGCCACAAAGACAAACGCCGAAACCGCCTCAATGCAAATTGGGACGGTTTTTCTACGCCTCTTTATTGCTGCTCTTGTATGATTAATAGCGCATTAGAGGGATTGGGGGAATCGCTCGTGAAAAGCCGTAAAAAGAAAATTTTTATCCTAAGTGCCGCTGGCGTGGCAAGCGCGTTGGTTTTGGGGACCGCCATCCCTTTTACCGTCTATGGAATCAGGAGCAGCCTCATCGAAAACGACTACACGTACCTCCTGAATGAACATAAAATCGCCGATGTGCAGATAGAAGGGGTTCCGCTTGTGAAGCAAGAGGTTTCCTGCGGCTATGCCATCATCGAAATGCTTTCGGGCTATTATGGCGACCCCGTCACGGAGGAAGAACTCTTCTCAAGGAATGGCAAAAGAGTGACGACCGCGACCACGAAAGGGTTCGTAGTAGAAATCAAAAAGACGATCCCGAACGTCGAATACTCCTCTAAGCAATATCTCAAAAACGATGAATTGCTCCTGTCCATCAACGAATCTTTGCTGGAAGGCAAACCCGTAGCCGTTGAGTGGGCGGCCAAGCTTGAAGACGAATGGACGCTTCATTGGTCTATCGTGACCGGAATGAACCAAAACGCCATCACCATCCATAACCCCTATGGATACATAGAGGAAATCACCTATCAGGAATTCATCTCCAGGACGACGTTCAAAGCGTTTGAAAACATGCCCGTTGGATATCATTTTGGGTTCGCATACGCGTTTTTCGGCAAGAACACGGTTATCCTATAAAGGCTTCTATAAATGAAAACCTGCGGTGTTCCGCTGGTTTTAGCCATAATTGTCCAATCCAATTTTTTGATATTTTTATCTAAAGATAAGCCAAAGGATGTGATAAAATGGATTCAAATATAGGCCTAAGCAGAAACGAGTCCCCGGCGGTTTTGTCTATACGCGCCACCTCAGGCTCTGCTATTGACCACAGGCCTCACCGATAGAATAATCACACGCAAAGAAATGAAAACGGATGTCAGAAGAGAAAAAGAGCTCGAGATCAAACGCACCATTTTGATCGTCGACGATGAGGAGATCAACGGCGATATCCTTTCCTCTTTCCTGGAGGACGATTTCTATATTCTCCGTGCCTTCAATGGCAAGGAGTGCTTGGAGATCCTCGAGAAGGAAGACAAAGTCATCGACATGGTCCTCCTCGATATCTACATGCCCGTCATGGATGGATATGAAGTCCTCCGCGAAAGGCAGACCAACGCCGCGCTGAAGCGCATCCCTTTCATCGTCATGACCTCAGAGGCCGTAATAGAGAAGGAGTGCTTCCATTTAGGCGTCAACGACTTCATCAAAAAGCCTTTCGACAACCCCGACATCATCGTCGCCAGAATCAACCGCATGATTGAGCTCTATGAGGATAGAAGCATCATCAAAGAGGTCAAAAGGGACAAACTCACGAAGCTCTACTCCATGGAGTTCTTCAAGAAGTACTGCGCCCAATTCAACCAAAGGCATCCTAGGATCAAGAAAGACTTCTTGGCGATCAACGTGACCCGCTTCCATTTGATCAACGAGCTTTATGGCCATGATTATGCGGATGAGATCCTTAAGGATATCGCAAGCTCCATCAAGGCGTTCGTCAGGGAAAACGAAGGCATCGCCGCGCGCAACGACGGCGACAACTTCTATATCTATTGCCACCACAAAGACGATTACAGCGGCTTCTTCAACGATATCATCGAGCACGTCCGCGGACTGACGCACGCCAACATCGTGCACATCCGCGTCGGCATCCATCCCAATGTCGAACCCGACATGGACATCGATATCGTCATCGGCAGGGCAATGGTCGCCGCGTTGGCAGTTAAGGAGGACGTGAATCGAATTTTCGCCGTTTACGATGAAGAATCGGAACAGAAAAACAGATTCAACGAGAGCCTTATCAACTCCTTCGATGCCTCGCTTCAGAACAAAGACTTCAAGGTATACTTCCAACCCAAATACAAGATCCAGGGCGAGAAGAACGTGCTGGGATCCGCGGAGGCTTTGGTCCGCTGGGTCCACCCGCAATATGGCATGGTGTCCCCTGGCGTCTTCGTTCCTCTATTCGAGAAAAATGGTCTCATCCAACGCCTGGACAAATACGTATTCAATGAAGTCGCGGAGAAGATGGCCGAATGGAAGGAGAAGTTCGGATTCTATTTCCCCGTCTCGGTGAACGTCTCTCGCGTCGATATCTATAACACCAATCTGGAAGAGGATATCCTCGAAGCATTTGATTCCAGGCATATCCCCCACGAATATTGCTACATCGAAATCACCGAAAGCGCATATTCCACGGGTGAAGACACCATCATAAAGCTGTGCGCCTCATTAAAGGAAAAGGGATTCCTCGTCGAAATCGACGATTTCGGGACCGGGTATTCGACATTGAACTCTTTGCTCGATATCCCCTTCGACGTATTGAAGATCGATATGTCGTTCATCAGGAAGCTCGACCAGAATCCTAAGAACGCGACCATCATCCAGATGATCATCAACATCTGCAAAGAGATCGGCGCCGTCAGCGTCGCCGAAGGCGTTGAGACGCAGAGGCAGTACGAATTCTTGAAAGAAGCGGGGTGCGATGTCATCCAAGGATATTATTTCTCCAAGCCTCTTCCTGAATCGGAGTTTACGGAATTGCTTAAGAAGGAGCTAGCGAAATGAACGTTCAAGAGTTTTATGCCGCGATCGGCGGGGACTACAAGACCGCTGTCGCAAGGATGATGAACGATGACTTCGTCAAAAGGATGCTTGGCAAGTTCCAGGCGAACAATTCCTTTGATGCCCTATTGAACGCATATAGGAACAAAGACGCGAAATCGCTATTCGAGGCTGCCCATTCTTTAAAAGGCGTGTCCGGGAATCTTGCGTTAGTGGATTTGCAAAGCAAGGTCGGCGTCATCGTCGAAGCGGTTAGGGATTACGAACACGTGAATGAACTCAATTTGGATGGCGAGATGCGGGCGCTTGAATCCGCCTATCTTTTGGTGAAATCCAAACTGGAAGAATTGCTGAAGTAATTG
>CAMORJ010000085.1 GCA_946623775.1 uncultured Bacillota bacterium
CTTTTTTGCTTATTGCGATATTGCAAAAGCAAAAAACGTAATTGTTATTATCAATATAAGGGTATAATCGTTGCCGCCCATGAAGAAAACCGTCATCGCATTTTTCTCAACGCTATTGGTGTTTTTCGCATTGGTGTTTTCCCTTAGCGCTTTGTCGCGCAGCAATGCCGATGCCTTCAAGGTTGCCATGGTCACGGACTTCTCCGATGTCAATGATCAGTCCTTCAACCAAGCATGCTACGAAGGAGGCAAGGAGTGGGCGGCTGAAAACAACATCGAATTCAATTACTACAAACCCAGCGATATCTCTTTGGCGGAGCGCATCAAATCATTGAACCTGGCCATCGATAGGGGCTACAAAGTCATTTTGTGCCCTGGCTTTGCCTTAGGGGAGGCGATCGCGAACGTCGCCCCCAAGCATCCGGACGTCAAATTCATCGGGCTCGACATCTCTCCAGGGGATTTCCCAAGCGATTTCACCTTGACCGAGAATATCGCCGTCTACAATTACCACGAAGAGATCGCTGGCTATTTGGCGGGATATGGCATCGTCAAAGAAGGATTCAGGAGACTTGGGTTTTTGGGCGGCATGCCCTCCGCCGCGGTCATCCGATTCGGATACGGATATGTCCAAGGGATCGACGCGGCCGCCAGGGAATTGGAGGAAAACGTCGAACTGGAATACGTTTATGGCGGCCAGTTCTATGGCGACAGCGAGATATTCAAATACATCGACAACTGGTACAAAGTGAACAAGACCGAAGTCGTCTTTTCCTGCGGCGGGGGCATCTATACGTCAGTCGCGCTTTCCGCAAAAGAAAACGAAGGATACATGATCGGCGTCGACAGCGACCAATCCTCCATCATCGACAAAGACTACGGTGAGGGAATCTGCATCACCAGCGCGATGAAGGGCATCAAGCAAACCGTAATCGATAAACTCAACGATCTTTATGTCGACCACGTCTGGGAAAGCGGCATATCCAATTTGGGATTGGTCTCAAGCGAGAATCCCGAGCGCAACTACGTCCAGCTTCCGATGGATACCTGGAGGATGAAAAACTTCACCATCGAGGATTATAAGGCCCTTGTCGCCGATATCATGTCCGGGGAGAAAACCGTTTCAACGGACGTCGATGACGTTCCAAGCGTCAGCGAATACACCAAAGTTTTCTATAGGGGGTCGATTAAATAACATGAGCGACTCCTATGCGATCGAGATGCTTGGCATCACCAAGCGGTTCGGCAACATCTTGGCCAACGACAACATGGACATCCGCCTTAAGAAGGGCCACATTTTAGCCATCTGCGGCGAGAATGGGGCAGGCAAATCCACCATCATGTCCATTTTGTTCGGGCTTTATGAACCCGATTCCGGAATCATCAAAAAAGATGGCGTCGAGGTCAAAATCTCGAACCCGAACGACGCGAATAAACTCCGGATCGGCATGGTCCACCAGCATTTCAAATTGGTGGATACGTTCACCGTTTTGCAGAACATCATCTTGGGCGATGAGACCATAAATCAATACACGGGTCCCCTGAATTGGTTTAAGAAGTGCTTCAATTGGCTCAATAAAAACGTCTTGAGGATCATCGACTACAAGAAAGCCAGGGAAGAGGTCAGCGAGATCATCGAACGGTATGGCTTGCAGGTCGACTTGGACAAAAAGGTCAAAGACATCTCGGTGGAGATGCAGCAGAAAACCGAAATCATCAAGATGCTGTATCGGAAAAACGACATCCTGATCTTCGATGAGCCCACGGCCGTGCTGACCGAGCAGGAAATCCAGGGGTTCTTGGAGATACTGAGGAACCTCAAAAGGGAAGGGAAGTCCATCATTTTCATATCCCATAAGCTGAATGAGGTATTCGATGTGTGCGATGAGATCACGGTCATCCGACAAGGGAAATGCGTCGATACCTTAGAGGTTAAGCAGACCACCAAAGAAGCCATCTCCGCCCTGATGGTCGGCAGAAAAGTGAGTATGCCCATCAAGAAGCGGCATGGCGAATGCCAAGGGGAGGTTTTAAGGGTTGAGCATTTGACGATGGTCGACCCGCTTACCAAAAAGACCATCGTCAATGACGTGTCCTTCAATGTCAGAAGAGGCGAAATCGTCACTTTGGCGGGAATCGACGGGAATGGCCAACGCGAAGTCATCTACGGCATCACCGGCATCAGCAAAACCCAAGGCGGGACCATTTTGCTGAACCATCAGGACATCTCCTCCTTCTCGACGAGGGAAAAGATCAAGGCCGGACTTGCCCATATCCCCGAAGATAGGCATAAGCATGGGCTTGTATTGGATTATTCCGTTTCCGAGAACGCGATATTGGACCGCTATTACGAACCGGAATTCTCAAAATTCCTGTTGCTGAACCAAAGGAACATCAAAAGATACGTCAGCGGACTCATGGAGAAATACGACATTCGCTCAAGCGACGATGAAAGCACGATTGTCCGGAGCATGTCCGGAGGCAATCAGCAGAAGATCATCGTCGGAAGGGAAATCGAGCGAGACACCGACTTGCTGATTGCCGTTCAGCCCACAAGGGGCCTCGACATCGGCTCCATCGAGACGATCCATAACATCCTGCTGAAGCAGAGGGAGCAAAACAAAGCGATTCTGCTCGTCTCGCTGGAGCTGGACCAAGTGCTTTCGCTGTCGGATAGGATCCTCGTCATGTATGAAGGCGAAATCGTCGGGGAATTCACGCCCGACCAAGCTAACAGGGAACTTTTGGGCCTATACATGTCGGGCGCGAAACGGGATGAGGTAAATGCCATCAAGGAGAGCGAACATGAATAGGATCAAGATGTTTTTCTCCTCCTTGCTCAAGAAGGACGCCGCCAAAACGGTCATCACGTCTTTGTGGTGCGCGCTTTTAGGCTTAATCGTCGGCTTCCTCATCTTGCTTTGCATCAACGCCCAAGAAGCGGGATATGGCATGAGCTCCATCATGGGCAATTTCCTCATTTTCAAAAACGCGGATAACCGCTTGGATTATTTTGGGCAGACGCTAGCCAAGGCCGCGCCTTTGATCGCGATGAGCCTATCCATCCTCGTCTGCTATAAAGCGGGCCTATTCAATTTGGGCGCATCGGGACAGTATTCGGTCGCCGTTTTAGTCATCTCGTTCATGGGCGCCGGGGCAAACCTCCCTTGGTGGCTCGTGATGGTCGCTGCGATGATAGCGGGTGCTTTGTGGTCGATGATCGCCGGCGCCTTGAAGGTATTCTTCAACGTCAACGAGGTCATCTCGGGCATCATGCTCAACTGGATTGCCCTATACCTGGTGAACGGAATCCTCTCAGCGAATGCGACGGTTTGGGATTCGACCCATTCGGAGGCGTTTACCATTTCCGGCGAATCCAATGCCCATATCCCAACCATCGGCTTAGATAAACTGTTCGCCGGCAATTCGATCGTCGGCTTGGGCATGGTGCTGATATTGGTGGTCGCCATCGCCATCTTCGTGCTGTTCAAGAAGACCACGATCGGATACGAGATCAAGGCGGCCGGATTAAACGGCGATGCCGCGGATTACGCCGGCATCAGCAAGGTCAAAAACATCTTAATCGCAACCGCGATATCGGGGGCGTTGGCGGGTTTTGCGGCATCGCTGAACCTGCAGAACGGCTTCACCTCCTGGAGGCTTTCCTCCGCGCCGCCCCTGATTGGCTTCCAAGGCATTTCGGCGGCGTTCTTAGGAGGGCTTCACCCCATTGGGGTCATCTTCTCTTCCTATTTCATCGAGCACGTCACCGAAGGCGGCTCGATGATCACCGACTTAGGATTCGCCCCTGAAGTGGCTTCCATCATAACGTCGGTGATCATCTATCTGTCCGGCTTCGTCGCGTTCTTGAAAGAGATGATGCGCAAGTCCGAAATCAAGGAGCAGCTGGAGAGCATCTCTAGGATCAAGGGGGCAGGGAAATGATCATCGCGTTATCGACATTCTCATATCTTCTGGCCTTCGTCTGCGTATTGACCATCGTGGCGCTTGGCGGCATGTTCTCCGAAAAGAGCGGGACCATTGCATTGTCTTTGGAAGGATGCATGACCATCGGGGCCTTATGCGCAGGCATCGCGATGGAGGTATTGCCCGTCTCTTTGCCGGACGGGTTAAGCGTCTTGATCGTTTTGCTCGTCGCATTGGCTGGCGGCGGGGCGTATGCGCTTCTTTTGGCGGTTGCCTCCATCACGTTCAAGGCCAATCAGACCTTGGCGGGCACCGCGCTTAATATCCTCAGCACCGGGGTAGCGGTGGTGCTTGTCAAGCTCATCACCAAGACGGAGGCTTTGCCCGTTGGGATGTCCAGGCTCAACTTCACGAGGTTCTACGAGATATTCAACGTGAATCTCTTCGGCATGCAGGGCGTGCGCTTCAATTGGCTGATCCTCATCGTCCTGCCGCTTATCCCAATCGTTTATTTCGCCCTCTATAAGACGCAGTATGGCTTAAGGCTATCTAGCTGCGGCGAGAACCCGTCCTGCGCCGATTCGCTTGGGATCAACGTCCAGAAGACGAGGTATGTCGGCGTCTTGCTCTCTGGAATATTCGCTGGGCTGGGCGGATTGCTGCTGATCACATTGAATGCCGAATGGGAATTCGCGAATGGGGCGAACGGATTCGGCTTCTTGGCTTTGGCGGTTTTGATCTTCGGGCAATGGAAGCCGCTGTATATCTTCCTCGGGGCGTTTATCTTCTCCGCCTTCAAGACGCTTTCCGTATCTTATCCCTCCATCGATTTCCTGGCGAATCTAGGCATTTCCTCTTACTTCTATCTGGCCTTGCCATATGTGGTTTGCTTGGTCGTGCTGATATTCACGTCGAAGAAAAACGTCGGCCCGAAAGCCCTGGGCACCGCATACGACAAAGGCAAGAGATAGGCTGCCTTTGAAGCATGGAACGGCAACCGCGCTTCAATGGTTATTCCGCTTTGACGAATAAATTTGCATGCTTTTTCTATATCGACTCTGCCATCGACGAAAAATCGGTGACGCAATCGGCGCGCGTGTGATATAAATAAAAAACGAAAAAACGGGAATCGATATGAAAAGGATTTTGGTAATCGTCGTCAACGTATTGATTATGCTTTCCATGTTGGCGTTCGTTTTCGTTTATTCCGACGCCGAGAACAAAGCGGCGTTCAACCGGCAGGTCGAGAATTTCGAGAGCACGACCGTCACCATGATGCACGTCACCGAGAACTATCTTGGGGGCGAGCAGCGCATCTGCGACGTATGGTCGCATTATATCAACTCCCACCACGCAAAAGGCGAGACCATGACGATGGACGAGATCATCGACTTCATCGGCGTCTCCCACGTATTGCCCAACGCTTCCGCCCATGTCATCTGCTCCGATGACCGCACCGGATATTCCACCAGATCCAAAGCCGGCGTCATCGGGAAATACCCCGTTTCCTATGACGGCATGGATTTCCTAAGCGACACGAGCTGGATCCACGAACCTGGGAAATCGATTAACGTCTCGCGTTCCTACACCAACCCGTTGAGCGGCGAGCAATCGATCGCCTTCTGCAACTTCATCACCCTGAAGGAGGATGCCGGAAGCGATCCGGAAAAGGCGATATTGCTACGCGTATTGCATCTTTCCGAGCTGATGGAGAAGTGGGTGTTCCCCCAAGAGGAATTCGAAAACGCCGAGCTTTCCCTCATTAACTCAGAAGGGGATTACATCATCAAGGGATATTCTTTCAAGAATTCCAACTTCTTCGAATTCTATAGGTCCTACAACGCGGTTAACCCTACCTCGATTCAGGAGCTGCATGACGAAATCGTCAGCTCCACCGGCACCCGCATGATGAAATCCAGCGCCGCGGACTGCATCCTCGCCTATACGCCTTTCGGGGCGACGGGAGGATGGGCGTTTCTTAGCTTGATGCCGGTGGAATACCTCGGCATCAATAGCCAGAACTGGTCATTGATCGGTTTCATCTCCGTGGGCCTAGTGGCGTTGTTCCTATTCGATATGGCGGTGATGATCATCTTCAACAAGAAACTGCAGATCGCCGCCAAGGAAGCGAAATCCGCCAGCAAGGCGAAGACCGATTTCCTTTCGGCCATGTCCCATGATATCCGCACCCCGATGAACGCCATCATCGGGCTTACCACATTGACGGAAAAGAACCTCGGCGACGAGAAGGCGGCGAGGGAGAACCTCCGCAAGATTTCGCTTGCCAGCAATCACCTGCTCAGCCTCATCAACGACATCCTGGACATCTCCAAGGTCGAAAGCGGAAAGTTCAACCTCGTGCCGCAGAATTTCTCCATCGTCGAGACCGTGGAGAGCCTCATGAACCTCTCGCAGCCGATGATCAAGGAGAAGAACATCGACTTCAGCTTCCATATCAGCCG
>CAMORJ010000086.1 GCA_946623775.1 uncultured Bacillota bacterium
CAGATGAGTTTTACTGACGAAGAACGCACAGCTTATTACCGACAGCAAATCCAAGAAGGGCGCGTCGATGCCCCTATGGGACTTAGAATTTTCGCCGGCGTTGCCGACGGCCTTTTGGCGTGGCTTCTCTCCATCCTGATTTTTTCTTTGGCGATCCTCATCTTGACGCAGGGCAATATGCCTAAGCGGATGGGCGTTTTGCTCAGCGACATGGAAAAAGAATCGACGGCCTCCGGGCTTGTCTTATATGGTGACGATGGCGTTGCTGAGCCAGAAGCGAAAAGGCTTGATAAGTATCTTAAAACCATCCTGGCCTATGACGGCACCGAAGCTCCTAAGGACGAGTTCTATCATTACTATTGTGTTTATGTTAGCGACGCGAAACAAGCGACCCCTGCATCGGAATTCAATACGAAAATCCTGCACGTCGATCAGGCTGATTCGTATTTCGGAGTAGTGGGGGAACACGCGGTGCTGAAGGAAGAAATGAAAACGCACTTAGCAAACTATTACACCGTGGAACGTTTGGCCGAGGACATCAACGCCTATCAAGATTTAGCGAACTTTTACAAAGGCACCCACGACAATGCGTGGAGCGAATTCCGCGCCCTTGAGCCATACGCCTCCTGGCTTAGCGCTTATATGGAATTGGCCACTTCTTATTATTTGGCCATCGGCGGTATGCACATTTTCTCGTATCTATTCGCAGGGATGATTTGCTATTACTTGATTCCCGCGATTAAAAAGCGCGGCACTACGGTAGGCAAGAAAATCCTTCGCATCGAACCGAAAATGATGGACGGCGGAGATATAACTTGGCCTGCATTATTCTTGCGCGGATCGATAGAGATCTTGCTTGGATGCTGGGCCATCCCGCTTTGCGGATTCTTCGTTTATGGCTTCGATTCGATGACGGTGCCTTTCATCGCCGCAGGTAAATTCGTGGTACAGCTATCCGTTTTCCTGATCGCGGGTTTCGTTTTGTCTATCGCCTCGCTTGTGTTTGCTTTGGTGCGAAAAGACAATAGGGCGATCTCCGACTTCGCCGCAGGCACTTGGGTCATCACCACGGATGTGACCAAAATCCGCAACGCCCAGGCCGAATTGAGGGAAGCGGAGCGCCAAAGAGGGTCTAGCGATGAGCAACAATGAGGGCCAGGTCATTTCGCTGACCTATCAAAAAGCCGGATTGATGAAGCGCATGGTCGCCTTTTTGATCGACGCGATTCTTATTGGGACTTTGGCTTTGGGCATGTTCTGGGCCCTGCGCTTATTGGTGGAGAACACCTCCTGGTACCATGGGGCTTTCGATACTTACGTTTCGGTTTCGGTCGATTCCAAATTGTTCGTCTACGCCGAGACCGAAGATAATCTCGTTCAGATTGATACTTATGCAAAAGGAACCTTCAAAGACGATGCCCAAAAAGTATCGTTTTTAGAGCAACGCCTCCATTATTTTTATGTCGATGACCCCCTTTCGCTTTTTGATGGCGACGAAGGGGAAAAGCTTTATAGGGCTGACAAAATCGGGAAAGACGGCATCAAGAAAAGCGATGGCTCATATTACTTTGCATTGAACCAAGAAGGAGAGCCGGCCTCCATTGTCCCCGATGCTGAGCTGATTGCCTTTTATGAGCAAGCCACTATTTCCGCCATCGAGTACTTAAACCGTTCAGAAGACTTCGTGAATGCAAAGCGCGTCCTTTCCCAAACAATCAATTTCTTGCTGATTCCCTTATCGATCGCGGTGTCATTTACGCTTTTCGAACTACTGATCCCGCTGCTTTTCTTCAGAAGGGGATGGCAGACTCTGGGCTTGGCCGTGTTCCATTATGCGTTGCTGAACTCGGAAGCGGTGGTGCCGATGACCCGGTTTTTCATCTTCCGCTTCCTATTCATGCTGTTCATCGAAGTGCTTCTTTCCATGATGACCTTTGGCCTTCCGCTTTTTGTGACTATGGGCATGATGGTCATCCGCAAAGATGGCCAGGCCCTGCACGATTACCTCTTCGGCATCTATATGGTGGAAGCGGGGGACCAAAGCATTTACAAATCGAAAGAGGAATACTTTGCGTTGCAAGCCCAAGCAGAAGGGACTTCCGCCAGACCATTTTTGACATCGTGGTACCGCGATGGCGACATGATTCCTCCCCGGGTCATCGAACCGCCTGAGCATCAGGAAGAAGGAGAGGGCGAATCAAAGAAGTGAGTTTTCTCGATGTGGCCGAGACAATTGCGCCCCCTTCGCACGCGAACGCCAAACACTGCGCGTTTCGTTTCGCGAGTGTTGTGAAAAGGAAAGAAACATTTTATAATCGTTTAGACAATCTAGGAGTTCCACGACATGGAAATTCGCATTAAGAATTTGACCAAGGTTTTCCCTGGCAATCCTAAAAAAGGCATCCCCGACACCCGCGCTGTCGATGATTTGAACATTCTTGTCCCCGACGGCGAATTAGTCGGTCTTCTCGGCCCTTCTGGTTGCGGCAAATCCACGACCCTGTACATGATTGCAGGCCTATTGGAACCCTCTGATGGCGAGATTTGGTTCGGCGACGAAGACGTCACCGACCTAGAACCGGAAAAGCGCGGAATCGGCCTGGTTTTCCAAAACTACGCTCTTTATCCGCATATGACCGTTTACAAAAACGTCGCGTTCCCTTTGACCAACCTTCGCATCCAAGAACCCGTTTTGGACGAAAATGGCAATCCGGTTCTCGACGTCGATGGCAATCCTGAGATCAAAAAGAGGAAATTGACCAAGGACGAAATCGATAAAATCGTCCGCGAAACCTCCAAAATCGTCCAGATTGAGCAATATCTCGAACGCAAACCGAACCAGTTGTCCGGTGGTCAGCAGCAGCGTGTTGCCATCGCCCGTGCCCTAGTCAAAAAACCTAAGGTTCTTCTCCTCGATGAGCCTTTGTCCAACCTCGATGCCCGCCTTCGTTTGCAGACCCGCGAAGAGATTCGCCATATTCAGCAATCCACCGGCATCACGACCGTCTTCGTTACCCACGACCAAGAAGAGGCTATGTCCATCTCCGATAAAATCGTCGTCATGAAGCTCGGCGTGAAGCAGCAGGAAGGCGTCCCACAGGATGTCTATAACAATCCTTGCAATAAATTCGTTGCCAATTTCTTAGGCACGCCCCCCATCAATTTGTTCGCTGGCCGCATCCAAGGCGGCAAAGTCTACATTGGCGAAGATTGCGTCCGCGAAATCACGCCAGAAGAAATGGAGCAAGCCAAAGCGGAAGGCCGCAACCTTTCCGACCAGGATGTTACCGTCGGCATTCGCCCTGAAGGCATTGTCATCGACGACAACGCTAAGCCGAACTTCCATTTCAAGGTTGACCGCATTCTCACGATGGGTCGAGACATCATGCTTATGTCCGACCAAGAGTTCCGTCTATCCGATACCAAATTCGTCATCGATGCCTTCACGAAGGTTTCGGTGGGAGAGGTGCAAGCCCAGGTCAAGCCGCATAAGTGCTTGGTCTTCAGCTTGGAAGAAGGAGAACCGAGGCTCGTTTGATCTATGGCAAACGAAGTCAGTAAGCCAAAACGCCGCTTCAACATCCTCTCTATTTTCCGTCGGAAAGAGAGGGTTTCCGCTGATGCCGGCGAACGCAATAACTGGAAGGCATGGCTGTATTTGGCCCCGACCATCATTTTGATGGCGGTCTTTACTTTCTATCCGTTGATCAACACCATCGTCATCGCCTTCTTGAAGAACTATGACTATATCTCTCAGGTTCACGAAGGCTTCACGATGGAGAACTTCGGCGTCGTTTTGGGTCTCGTAGGCAGATCCGAGATGATGAATGCCGATGGCATATACGAATCCATCTTCCGCTGGAACTGCACCAGATTCGAATCCGATGGGGTCGTGGGCATATATTTGAACAGCGAAGGCGTCGTTTCGCGTGCGTACTTCACTATGAATGTCATCCGCTACGCGTTCCCGAACACCCTCCTCATCACTTTCATCACCGTCCCGCTTTCCATCATCATCGCATTGCTTATCTCGATCGGTCTGAATTCCATTCCGGCATTCAAGAAATTCTTCCAGACCATCTTCTTCATCCCTTACGTCACCAACGCGATTGCCGTAGGCATGGTGTTCGCCGTTTTGTTCGACTACAAAGGTATCTTGAACTATTTGCTAGGCCTTGGAACCTTGACCTGGATCGACCAGGCCGCACCGGCATGGCGTGGTATGATCGCCTTGTGCGTGTACATCATTTGGCATAGCTTGCCATTCAAAATCCTCATCTTCCTTTCGGGTTTGCAGAACATCGATAAGCAGTACTACGATGCGGCGAAGATCGACTGCGCCGGCAAGATGAAAACGATGCTGAACGTCACCGTGCCATTGCTGTCTCCGCAGATCCTGTACATCATGATCACGTCCTTCATCGGGTCGTTTAAAGAATACACGTCCGTCGTAGGTTTGTTCGGCCAGCAAGGCACAAGCCCCGGTTCGTACAACATGTATACCGTGGTTTACTATATCTACGATATGGTCAATTCCAATGTCCAATATGGCGCTGCAGCAGCGGTGTTGCTGTTCCTTGTGATTATGCTTTTCACCGCGATTCAGTTCAAAGTTTCAAAGACGAGGGTTCACTACTAATATGGCAAAGCAAGTCACTGGAGCATACGACGATCGCAATTTCATTCAGAAGCTTTTCCATTTGAAGGGAAAATCCGAGAAGCAGCGCGAAAGAGAAGCGAAGCCGGAGTATCAGGCAATCGATACCTCTAGGATGCAGCTCGTCATCAAAGACCGCGCAAGAAACGCCGATCAGCTCGCAAAGGCGCAGAAAGTCGCCCACATCATTTTCTTAGTCATCACCTACGCATTCCTCATCTTCATGTCGGTCATCGTCTTATTCCCATTCTATTGGATGGTGATCACCTCTTTGAAATCCACGACTGAAATCCGTTCGCTCCATCAGACGTTCTTCCCTCAGAATGTTCTGTGGTCGAACTACATCACGGTCTTCAATTCGTTTGACTTTGTCACCTACGTCGGGAACACCTTGCTCGTCGGCGTCATCTCGACCGCCGGCACCTTGGTGACTACGATCTTCGCCGCATTCGCCTTCGCGAGGCTCAATTTCACCGGCAAAGGCGCATTGTTTGCCATCTTGTTGGCCACGATGATGATTCCTGGCGAAATGATGGTCATCACCAACTACATCACCGTTTCCCGCTTGCCATGGTATGAATTCGGCAAAGGAATGCAGGAGGGGTGGCTCAATAATAAAGACTCTGTCTTCGCGGCCATGATTGTCCCGTTCTGGGTCTCCGTCTTCTACATCTATTTGCTCCGCCAGAACTTCAAGCAGATTCCCAACGAACTCTATTTGGCTGCCAAAGTCGACGGAAAGAGCGATTGGCAATACCTTTGGAAAGTCATGGTCCCACTTGCCATGCCGACCCTTATCTCCATCTTCATCCTGAAACTGATGGGCGCATGGAACTCCTATGTTTGGCCTAACTTGGTCACCACGTCCAACAAGGAATGGCGCTTGGTCACCAACGCGTTGCGCGGTTCGTTCACCAACTCCAGCGGCGATCCCGAATACGGCATCCAAATGGCTGCAACCATCTTGGTCACCGTGCCGTTGCTGCTATTGTTTATCTTCTTTAGGAAATACATTATGCGCGGCGTCGGCAGAGCCGGTATCAAAGGCTAAAATTAGCCGATACGTGTATCGAAATACGGGGCAATTCGCCCCGTTTTTTGAATCGTTTTTACATAGTAAAGGACTTCAAATATGTGTTTTACACGCGTGGGAAGTATGCTATCATAGGCTGTCAAGCGACAAACTATCTTACAAGGAGCTTTGTATGTCAAAAAAACCAAAATTACTCTTCGCCTTGTCCCTTTTGGGCATGCTAGCTGGATGCGCAGGAACACCAGCTGCCCCAGCCTCGAAATCCCAAACCGAATCCAAGCCGGGCGATGAATCGACCGCCAGCGCCCCAGCGGATTCTTCTCCCGATCAGTCCGCTTCCGCTCAATCGAGCCAGCCTGCCGGCGGCGA
>CAMORJ010000087.1 GCA_946623775.1 uncultured Bacillota bacterium
GTTTCGTTATGGACGGAAATCAAGTCCGGCAAATCATCCATGTCGGCTTCTTCGCCGTTATTCTGATCAAGCTGATCGGCTTCGGCTTCTTGTTCGGCCTGCTCGGATTCCTCAAGGAGCATCTCGCCCTCTTCGGCAAGCTCTTCCATTCCCGAATTCGCGACAGGGGTCGCTTCTTCTTGGATTTCGATTTCCTCTGCGGCTTGGATTTCCTCTTGCTGGAGGGCTTCTTCTGCGATGGGCTCTTCTCCTGCAGGCTCCTCGGCCGCGGCTTCTCTTGCGCTTTCTTCGCTTGGAATTTCTTCTAGGGCAGGCGCCTCTTCCTGTTGCTGGACGTTTTCTTCTGCAGGCTGCTCTTGCGGCGCCTCTTCCGCGCCTAAACTAGCGACAGGGGTCGCTTCTTCTTCCGCAGGCGCCTCTTCCTCAGGAGCTTCTTCCGCTTGGGCTTCCTGCTCAGCGGGCTTTTCTTCCGGTTTGGGCTCTTCTATGGGCTTAGGCTCGGGCATAGGAATAGTGTCTGGGTCTGGGCCTTCGGAGTTGACCGCGCCCTTGTTCTCGCGGACGAGCGCGACGTCCTGTTCGCGTTCTTCCAAATCCGATTCCGGCGGAACAAGAGGCTCCGGGGTCTCCATGACGGGAGGCTCGGGCGGGAAGGACAATCCGAGTTCGCGCGCCGCTTGGATGATTTGGGCGCGGATCTTGTTGAGGCGGTCCTCCTCTTCCTGCTCGCGGATGATGCGTTCGAGCTCCGCCAAGCGCTTCTTCTCTTCCTCGCGCTTCCTGACGATCTCCTCGGCCCTCTTTTCGAAGGCGATGAGCTCCCTTTCCTTGCGGCGGAGCAAAGAGTCGCGCTGCTTGATGAACTCGGCGTAATCTCGGGTATCTTGGTATTCGTCCTCGTAATAGGCCTTCTCCCTCTTCTTCGGGCGGGTGGGGAGGTCGCGGACCATCAGTTTCTGCAAGAACTGCTGGTAGCCCTCATCCACGCGGACGAAGGAAATGGGGCCTTTGAGGTAGTCCCCATACAGGAAGGATTCGTCATCCATCGAGGTGAGGATCTTGGGTTTATAGACTTTGGAGACCTGCTTGGCGGGCTTCGGCTTGTCTTTGCCCATCAAGGAGAGGTAGGACGCGAAAAGCGAATAATGGAGCTGATGCATCTCCTCTTCGGTGAAGTCGCTGTAATCCTCGTCGACGCGGTAGGAGACGCCTAAGCTCTCGTACTTCTCGATGAAGCGGTAGACCTCATAGCAGTGGTGGTATTTGACGTTCTTGCGGATGATGTTGGTCTGCAATATCGGGTTGCGGACGTTCTTCTCGCTTTTGAACGCCTTCATGAAGGGCGAGTTGTAATAATAGAAGACGTAACGCCTGATCTCTTTGATTCGCTCAACGTAGGCGGAGTTGAGCTGGCCCATCTCGGTGGGGGAGTCGGAGACCACTTTGATTTTGGTCTCGATCTCGACCGATGACCCTCCGACGAAGGATTTGTTCTTGAGGTAGAGCACCTCTTCGTCGTGCAAGGTCGCGAAATTCAAAACGAATTCATAGCGTTTCTCGATGAAGAGCATCAATTTGCGGATGAAGGTCGCGATGAAGCGGTTCTCGTAGGTGAACAATTCGTCTTCGCTTGAGAAGTTGAGGACTTTGGATGGGATGACGTTCCCGTAATCGTCGACTTCCTTGATGTATTGGGTATGGGAGGCTAGGTGCTGAACGGATTCGGCATTGGTCTTCCTGGCCAATTCGACGGGGGTGATGTCGCCGACGGATTTGGTGTTGATGCGGGGATTGTTGACGATGTCCCCTAAGTCGAGGATGACGTCTTCGATGGTGTCGATCCAGGCGGGGTCGAAGGAGCTCGACTCAAGCCTGTCTAGCCTCATATAGGAAGTTTTGCCGGCCGAAAGATCGCCGATGATGTCGGAATTGCCGCTTTGCTCAAGCAGCTTCTCCATCGCGGCGGCGAATTTACCGAATAGTTTCTTTTCGCGGCTGTCTTCCATTGTGGGTCAGAGGTTATTAGTTGTTCTTGATGAGGTCTTCGATGAAGTTGTGGGCCATGGTGAAGTTGTCTTTGCCATAGGTCTTGTCCAAGAAGGCTTCCAATTGTTTCAATTCGTCTTTCAAGAAGGCGATGTTGAGGGCTTCGAACTTCTTCAGGATCTTGTTGGTGAAGATGAAGTCGAAGCCATCGATCTCGCGTCCGCCGCAGGCGACGTAAGCGGGGATGAAGGATTCGAGCTGCTTCATGATACGGTTGCCGAATGCGAGCTTGAACTTCTTGATGACGAAGTTGTCGAGGTCGGAGAACTTCTGGGACATCGACTCGCTGACGGGGAACTGCTGAAGCGCGTTGTCATATAGGGAGCGGAGCTGGGCATAAGGCATGATGATCGGCTCCTGCGGGGTGGCCTTGAAGGCGCGGCCCTTATCGTCGAAGAACAAGGAGACGGCACGGTCATAGACCTTATCGGAGATGGTGAAGGTGGAGTCGTCGTTGTTCGCGGTGCCGAAGAATAAGACGTTCTGCGGGATGAGCAATTTGCCGTCTTTGAGCAAGACGGGGTCGCCCGGCTGGCTGGATGGGATGAGGTCGATGACCCAGTCGGCTGGGTCCCTCATTTCCATGATGGATAGGAATTCGGCGAAGTAGTACTCGATGCGGGCCAAGTTCATTTCGTCGAGGGTGATGATGTTGAGGTCTTGGCGGTATCCGACCGTATAGAGGGCTTTCAGGAATTCGGATTCGTTGAATTTCTTGGTGAATTCGTTGTAGTAGCCAAGCAATTCGGAACGGTCTTTCCAGGATGGCTGGACCGGGATGATGGAGGAGTCATAGCCCAGGAACTTGCCAAGGGCATAGGCAAGCGAGGTTTTACCGGTACCGGAGATACCTTCCAAGATGATGAGCTTGGAGGTCGCGATGCCGGCGAACAATTGGCGGATGGTGTCGATTTTGTAGTAGAGGCCGAGGTTGGATGCGGCGAAGTTGCGGAACGCGTTGCAGAGTTCCTCAAGGGACAGATCCTTGCGGAAGGGGATATCCATGTTCTGGCCGCGGTAGGCGTTGTCGACGGAGATGAGCTTGGGGAAGCGCGCATCGCTTGGGGCGCCTTCGGCAGAGGCCTCCTCCGGCTTGGAGCCGTCTTCCGGCTTAAGCCCGAGGTATCCGACTTTGAGGTTGAGGATCTTCTCTTTCTCCAAAGTCGCCATGTAGAGCTCGTAGTTGAGCTTCTCGACCTGGCGGCGGAGCTCGTCCTTATCGAGTTCCTTCCTGGTGAAGCGGACGTACTTGCGGAGCAGCAGGAAGATCAAGAACCCGATGCCGCCGATAAGAGCGACGAAGAGGATCCAGAACAAAACGTAGAAGAACCATCCCCAGAATCCGAAGTCAGGAGAGTGGACCAAGAGGATGGAATGGTAATCGCTGAAATTGCCCGGCAAATCGGACCAGGGCGGTACGAATGTCTTGTAGAACCACGTCCCGATGTCGGCGAAGACGCGGATCACCATTTCGCGTAGATATTCGAAGTAAGCGTTCATTTTGCCATCCTCCTGATGATTCTGAACTGTAGCTGGGCGAGGAATGATGCGCCCATGGTGGAATTGATGCAATCTAGGTCCCAGCCTTCCATGTAGATGCTGAGGACGATTTTCTTGGGGACGTACCTATCGAGTTCCAGGACGAATGGGTTATCCGCCGGATTCTCGGAAGAGGCATCGTTGAATGTAAGCGTCTCTTCTTTCTTGAAGGTCAAGCCGTTTTGCTTCGACGCAGCTTCGTCATAAGGGAAGCTTCCCTTAAGGTGTTTGGCATGGAAGCAGGTGAGCTCCCCGTCGAGGTCGATGGGGTCATCTTCCTCTAACCTTGCTCCATAGGAGACCTTGCCGCGGTCATTGAGCTCTCCGTAGATGGTCTCATACGTCTCGCCGTTTGCGGTGGTGTATGTATCGAAATAGCCGTCGCGGTTATTGTCAAGGATACCGCCATACACGGTATCCCCATCTTTATGGGGATCGAAGATATAGTATTCTCTATTCTCGACATCGTAAATGGAAACTCGCATTGATTTCTTCAATGCGTTGAGTCTTTCGAGGTATTCATCCTCTGTGTAATGGAGCCTATTGGTGAATCCATACTGCTCTTCGTCCTGATGGATTAGGGCTTCATTCTGCTCGTAGAGCTCTTTCGCGGTCTGGCGGTTCAATGTCTCGTCTTCGTTGAGATAGCATTCGGTCGGGTCAAGGCTCACATAGGCGTTATCTTGTGCGCGTAGGTAGAGCGCGCGAGAATAAAAACCGTTGAGACTCTCCTTGGGTCCATAAGGGATGCCAGAAGGAGGGCAGAAAAGGGACGGATAGGTGAAAAACGATGGCACGGGGTCAATCTTTTCATCGCTCAGCCATTCGCTTTGGAACATCGTGGATACGGCATCGAACTTCTTCGGGATGAGAATTCGCCCGGTTCCGGAGATGCCGGAATCTTGCCCATCGAAAATCCAAGTACCCAGTTCTCCGATGGAAACCTCCACATTATCAGGTGAGGTATAGGTATGCTTTTCGACTTCTTTTTCTTCTTCGTCAAGCACGGTTGTTATGGTGTCGATGAAGGTCTTTTTGCTTCCGTCAGCGAATTCTATTGAGTACGTGTATGCGTTTTCGGTCTTATTTTTGAGGATTACGCCCTCGACGGAGCTAGGTGCTTCGCCTCCTATTTCCTGGTCGGTGAGGTGGTCGACATACTCGCCGATGGGGGTAGGGCAGATTTCCAAATCGCCTTGAGCGGCAAGCTCAACGATCAAACCATCGCCGTCGATACGGAGTTGAGTGCCACCGATATACCAAGCGATGGACATGGAAATAGAACTGACCGTAAGGGCTAGGGATGCGATAAGGGCACCGAGTACGAATTTTGACTTCTTAATCGCTGCCATATGAATTACGCCCTATCGATTTGGAACTGAAGGCCGAGATTGAATCCGTTTCCGATTTCCTTGTTGATGACGGAATGATCCCATCCCTCAATATAAATAGTCATTTCGGCGCTTCCGACTCTTTCGTTAATCGCACCTGTGGAGGTACGGCAAAGAGGAACACCTCCGCTTAAGGAGCCTTCGTCGTCTAATGGTCTGATATCATCAAGGCAGACATATTGTGTGGTCTTGGCCACAAAATCGCCTTTGTCGCTGGAATCGTATCCATAGGAATTTGCCCTATGCTTGGCAAGGAAAGTGGAGACTGCGTTGCCACCGGTGCTATTGAAATCGTCTAAATCAGTATCAGCGAGGTAGTGCGTGAAGCTGGGTGCAGCGGTGTAATCGCCATAGAGGATTTCTTTACCAGATTGGAAGTCGATGTCGTAGTAATCGTTGCCGTTGGACAAATTCAAAATGCCACCAACATCATTGGTTCCGGCTGCGTCAGCGGTCGGATTGAGAATGAAAGATTGGGCAGGTGTGTTGTTTTTGTTGACGTAAAGACGAAGGGCTTTGCGGATATCCTCACCAGGATTTCCTGCCTGAACGGTTGCATCGGTTAGCCAAACGTCTTTGTTTGCCTGAGCCTCGCCTGAAGAATTCAAGACGCGGAATGCGAAGTTGACTTTGCAATAGGAACTATGGTCTGCGTCAAAGAAATCGGTGCGATAGGCCATCGGAGATTTCCATAACGAGAAAGCATCGCCGGTGGCGTATTCACGAGTCGTAACGGGCTCTAGGCTGTTCGTGGCATAGCCCTGCGCTTTCAAGTAGGCATTGATCGCAGCTGAAGAGAAGCCGACACCAGGCGCGGCCCAATAATAGTCCTTGTCCTCAATGGTTTGTTTGCTGACAATGCCAAGGCCGTCGATGGGATCCCCTTGCGCATCTTCGGTAAAATCATTTTCCGAGATGAGGCCGATTTGAAGTTGCTCTGCAGTATTGACCGCGGTCCCCGAATATT
>CAMORJ010000088.1 GCA_946623775.1 uncultured Bacillota bacterium
GAGCCACTCTTCGTAAGACAGGGTTCCGCCGTTATCCTTATATAGCTGATATATTTTCTCGATTTCGCCCAATTCCTTGGAAGAGGAGGCGGAATCGCTTCCCCCACTGATGCCGGGGATATTCATCGAGCATGAGGCTAGGCCAAGTGAAAGAAGAAGGGCCGCGCTCAGGAAAAGTTTTCTGGAAGACTTCATAGGTATGACTCCTTTGATTGTTGCATCAATCGTGCAGCGCAAAACGGCGGCACCATTTATTATTTTTTTAAATTATGCGCGCGAAAGAATCTCAACTTTAGAAATCGAAAAGCGTATATAGGCCAATGCCAATCCGGCTTTCTTAGCCGCTTCAAATGCAAAGATAAAATTCGATAAACGGCGTCAATCGCCGAAGTCGCTTAGGATATCGTCGAGCATATAGTCTGAGGACGGATCGTCCCCACCGCTTGCGGGATCCTCTAGCCCTTCGAACCCAGGCGCGGTGAAAGTATCGGTATAGACGTCGAACCCGCAGGTGAAGCAATACCCGAATTCCAAAGGGGTTCCGCATATGGGGCAATTGGTGAATGGGAACGGCATAGTTCTATGGTAGCAACAATGGATATGCCCCTCAACCCGCTTTAAAGAACAGGCACGGTCACCCGTGCCGATTCGCAAGCCGCATAGAAGGGAAACGCATTAATGCTCCGAATCTAAATACCTCTTTTTAAGACCCTTGTATTCCTCTTCGTCGATCAAACCGTCCTCAAATAGCTTTTTCGCTTCGGTCAGCTTCTCGCGGAGGGTGGGCTGGGGCTTAACCGCTTCTTCTTGCATCTGAGCATAATAGACCGCCTTGTTCGTTCGCGGGGTCTGCGGGGCGGCCCCAGCAAATGCGAACGGGTAACGGCTGAAGACGATAGGGATCGTAAAGCCGATCGCGATAACGCGGAAGACATTGCCGATGATGATCAGACTCATCTTGTCAGGATAGTCCCTGTATTGTCCAGCCGTGATGAAAATCATGATGGAACCGGCAAGGAGGAACGCCAGGAAGACCATAAGAAGAATCCTTGCTGGGATTCTCTTCCCTTTGCTGGCGAAATAGCTTCCCAAGCCTCCGCAGGCGACGATCAAGAGGGCAAAGATGAAGGTTAAAAGCACCTGGATATTGTAAAGATGGCCGTAATTGATGGAAATCAGGGATAAGGCTTCAATCGAATATAGAGGCATTATGGCTATAGAAATGCCGGTGGATTGGAATTTTTCAGGCCATTTTTTCAGACCCAAACCCAACAGGACGATGCTGCCTGCAACGCAAACCAGCAACAAAAGGACGCCATACAGAATATCCAATGGGGACGGACCTATTTGATAGGCATGGAGGTCATAGTCGCCATAGTAATAATAGTTATATTGATAGGCCTTTATGGGTGTGAAACAGTTAACCGCCAAGAACAAAGCGGCCAATGCTCCGCATATAGTCGCCGCAATGACCAGTTTCTTGAATCTTGCTTCGGATGCCGGATCGACGCTCGCGGGTTTGACGGCTTTCGTCGACGGCGCGCTTGATGCGGCTGTTACGGCCATATGTCCATAAGGGGCTTTGCTGAAAACCACGATGATGGCGAATATCACCGAAAGCAGACGCATTATATTCCCGATGACCAGCATCGGAGCCGACATGGACCCATAACGGGTGGACGATGCGAATCCGAGAATTGATCCCGCCGCCACGACTGCCAAAAAGATTCCAAGCAGGATGCGGGCAGGGATCTTTTTGCCTCTGGCCGCCAGGCCCATTCCCGCGCCGCCGCAGGCGACGACTAGAAGGGCGAAGACGAAAGATGTAACAACATAGGAATCATAAAGATGGCCGTAATCCATGGAAATCAGGGATAAACCCTCAATCAAATAAAGGGGCATTACGGCGATGTAAACGGATAGCTGGCAGAATCTTTGCCGCATTTTCCAAGACAATAGGCTGCTGAGAAGGAAAATCACGGAGAACGACAGGGCAAATGCGATAAGGAGAATGCCATAGGTTATGTCCATTGGGGTTGCATAGTAAAAAGCAGTTCCATAGCCAGGACCGTAATATATGCTTTTGTTCATGAACGAGAAAATGGCGAAGAACAAGCTGGACGCCGCGCCGAATAGGCACGACAAAGCCACCAACGCCTTGAAACCGGAAGACGGCTTCGCCTCAAAAGAAGATGTTTGTTCCATATGAGATACCTCTTGTGATTTTATATGCCCATCCGCGTTTTAACTTTTGAGACTACCCAAACAGAACGCATCGGATGCCCATCATCGTATGCCATCTTGTTGCGCGCGTCCACTTTTTCGATGCGCTTGAGCGATTAGGCGGGTCGCGCCGGAAACGAAAAAAACTGCCCTTGCGAGCAGTTTTCGATGTGGGTTATCTAGGATCAGCGGCGTCCGCCGTGGCCGTTTCCGCCGCGACGGGGAGCGCCATGGTGGTCTCCGCCCCTATGCGGGCCGTTGCCGCGCCTTTCGCCGCCTTGGCGGGGTTCGCGCTCAACGTAGCCTTCCGGCTTCTCCTCGAACTCGCGGTGGCTGACTTTGACTTTGCCCTGCTCGATGCCGATGACGACGACCTTGAGGGTATCGCCGACTTTGACGACCGAGGTGGCATCCTCGACGTAATCCCATTTCAGGCGGGACACGTGGCAGAGCCCATCGGTGTCGCCGAAGAGGTTGACGAAGCAGCCATAGTCCTCGACGCGGTTGACGGTGCCGGTGAAGATCTCGCCGAGTTTGGCTTCGCGGGTGATGTCGTCGATCATGGCCTTGGCCTTCTCGATCATCTCCTTGTCGCTATGGTAGATGGTGATCTTGCCATCCTCTTCCACGTCGATGGCGACCTGGTTGCATTCGGCGATGATCTTGTTGATGGTCTCGCCGCCTTTGCCGATGACATCGCGGATCTTGTCGGTGTCGATGTGGAAGGTGACCATCTTGGGCGCGTATTTGGAGACTTCTTTGCGGGGCTCGGGGATCGCGGCTGCGATGGCTTCCCTGATCTCGGCGCGGGCGCGGTTTGCCTGGGCCAAAGCCTCAGAGAGGACTTCGCGGGTGACGCCGTGGATCTTGATGTCCATCTGGAGCGCGGTCAAGCCTTTCGCGGTGCCTGCGCACTTGAAGTCCATGTCGCCGAAATGGTCTTCCAGACCCTGGATATCGGTGAGGATGGTATAGGGATGCTTGCCATCGAGCGGGCCGGAGGTGATCAAGCCCATGGCGATGCCGGAGACAATGCCTTTGATAGGAACGCCCGCCGCCATCAAGGACATGCAGTTGGCGCAGATGGAAGCCTGGGAGGAAGAGCCGTTGGATTCGACGACGTCGGCGACGCAGCGGATGGTGTATGGGAATTCCTCTTCGGAGGGCAGGACGTAGGACAAGGCCCTTTCGCCGAGCTTGCCGTGTCCGATCTCGCGGCGGCCGGGGGCGCCCATTCTGCCGATTTCGCCGACGGAATAAGGCGGGAAGTTATAGTGATGCATGAAGCGGCGCTCAGTCTCGCCGGTGAGGTTGTCGATGAGCTGCTTGTCCGATAGAGGGCCAAGGGTCGTGGTTCCGATGACCTGGGTCTGTCCGCGGGTGAACATGGCGGAACCATGGGCGCGGGGAAGGAGGTCGACCTGGCAATCAAGCGGGCGGATCTCGTCGACTTTGCGTCCGTCGGGACGGACTTTGTCCTCGGTGATGAGGCGGCGCACTTCGGCGGCGACCATGCCTTCGAGGATGTCCTCGACCATGAGCATGGTCATCTTGTGATCGTGCTCGTCCTCGTATTCGCGGCCATCGTAGTCATCGATGATCTCTTTCTTCAAAGCCTCGATGGCGTCTTGCCTTTCGAGCTTGTCGAAGATGGAGATGGCCTTGACCATCCTCTCGCCGATGCGGGAGTCGATGTCGGCTTTGATGGCGGGGTCTGGCGCATAGAGCTGGATTTCCCTCTTGGGGCGTCCGATCTTGGCGATGATCTCCTTCTGGAAGGCGCAGAGCTGCTTGATGGCCTCGAAGCCGAACATGATGGCGTCGAGCATCTCTTCCTCGGGGACTTCGGCGGCGCCCGCCTCGACCATCATGATGGCGGAGTCGGTGCCGGCGACGGCGAGGTCGATGTCAGAGGCTTTCCTCTGCTCCTCGGTCGGGTCGATGATGAGCTCGCCGTTGACGCGTCCGACATAGACGCCTGCGACGGGGCCATCGAATGGGATGTCGGAGGTGCAGAGGGCCAAGGAGGCGCCGAGCATTCCAGTCATTTCGGGGGTGTTGTCCTGGTCGCAGCTCATGACGGTGGCCACGATTTGGACTTCGTTGCGGAAGCCATCCGCGAAAAGCGGGCGGATGGGGCGGTCGATCAAGCGGGCCGATAAGGTGGCGTGCTCGCCAGCCCTGCCCTCCCTGCGGAGGAAGGAGCCCGGGATCTTGCCGACTGCATATTGCTTTTCTTCATAGTTCACGGTGAGGGGGAAGAAGTCACCCTCTTTGGGTTCGTCGGCGCAGCAGGCGGTCGCAAGGACCACGGTTTCGCCGAACCTCACCAAGACGCTGCCGTCAGCCTGCTTGGCGATTTCGCCGGTCTCGATCTGCAGATGCCTGCCGGCGAATTCAGTTTCGAATACTTGTTTCATTTTTCTCTCTTTCAAAATTCAACGCGGATATCTTACCACTTCTAATTCCTCTTCCATAGGAAGAAATGAATATTTCATTCGGAAAGTGCTTTCCGATGGCCGCAAAGCCGCATCTGGCGTAGGGACCAGAAGCGATTTGCCGGGCGGATCCCAGAGGGTTTGGCCATTGATTGCATCTTCCGCCAGCGCGAATGAAAACCTATAATTTCTCTATCTTCTAAGGAGGCATATTTCGATGAAAAGGATGCGCATTCCATTGATCATCGTTTTGTCCATCTCCGTCCTGGGATTCATCCTCGGCACGTTTTTGGACTTCAACCTTTCCTCGGCCATCGCGGATAGGAACAACATGCTCGCCATCACGCTGTCGGTGCTTGGCCCGGTGCTCGGTTTCTCTGGGCTGACCTTCATCTTCGGCGGGCTCATCCCGAAGGGGCTCGACAAAAACACCCATATAGCCTTAAGGATCATCCTGCTGGTCGCAGCCGTGGGAGCCTATGGCTTCTGCATCTACATGGCCGGCAAGGAGATCTTCGGCGGGCACGGTTTCTATGGCGCGGCCAAGAAATGGGTCGGCTATCCGATCGCCGCGGTGCCTCTTGGGGCAGCCGAAGTCCTTGGGTATTTCGCGATGAAGGACAGCGACAACAAGAACGCATGGATTGTCTTGGCCATCGCCGCCGGCGTCTGCTTCATGGCCCTCGTCCCCGGCACCACCCTCATCAAGGAGATCTTCCACCGCCCGAGGTTCCGCTCCGTGATCGAGACCGAGGGATTGGACTTCTATCCCTGGTATAGGAGATGCTCCAATTACAAAGACCTGATGGCGGCTTTCGGCCTTGCTTCCGAGGAATTCAAATCCTTCCCAAGCGGCCACACCTGCGAGGCCTCCATCCTTCTCACCGCCGCCGCTTTCGTCCCGCTTGCCAACCACAGATATGAGAGATTCCAATACCTTGCCTTTGGCATCGCCGCCGCTTTCGTCTTGATCGTCGCCTTTGGCCGCATCATGGCAGCCGCCCATTACCTGAGCGACGTCTCGATGGCGCTTATGCTCATGATGGT
>CAMORJ010000089.1 GCA_946623775.1 uncultured Bacillota bacterium
CGGAACTCGCTGGAGGAAGCCATCGAGACGCCGGTGAGGGTGGCGTCGGCGACGCCTTTGACCGTGCAGGTGTTGGGATTGACGGTCTTGTTGGTGCCTTCGGTCAACATGTTGATGATGTTGTTGAGGTCGCCGGGGAGAACGCCGATGGAGAGGAGGAAGTTATAGCATTTCTGGGCGAAATTCGCGCCGGGGAAGGTCTGGATTTCGGTGACGTAGGCCGCGACGTTGTCCTCGCCTTGGATGCCGATGTGCGGGTTCTTGCCGACATTGCCGAAGTTGGAGAAGAGGTAATCGAGGTAGATGTCCTGCAGCGAGACGCCGACCAAGCCATTGAGGAGCAAGGCGACGGCGCCGGTCCTATCGGTGCCGATGCGGCAATGGAAGAAAACGGGGTAATTGGAGGCGTCGCCCAAAGCGTGGAACACTTTGCGGATCGGCTCGATGTTGCGGTAGATGAGGTTCTTGCCGCCCGAATAGGCAAGCGGCCTGAAGTTGAGCTTGACGGCGGATCCGACATAGGAATCGGTCGTGCTCCTGACGCCTTCGGAGGTGGTGGAATTGCCGTCGGCGCCGCCGCGGAGGTCGATTTCGCCCTTGATGCCGAGCTGCTCGATCATCTGCCTCTTACCGAAGTCGGTGATGTTGCAGCGGGATTGGGAATCATAAGGCGCGCCGGTGCGGTAGATCATGCCGAATTTGAACTTGGAGCCATTCTCCAAGGTCTTGCCGCCGAGGTCGCGGCAGTTGGTCATGCCGGAGACTTGGACGGTGCGGATGATGCTGTCTTGGATGGCGACGGTTCCGACGGAGGAAACGTCGGTGACCATGTCGGCGCCGTCATAGATGCATTTGACGCGGTAGGCATAGGTCTTACCTGGGATGAAGTTATAGAGGTCGGCCTCGTTCTTCTTGATGTCCCTATAGACGAAGACGTTGTCCTCATCGATCTGGGTGCCCTCGGAGACTTCCACTTCGTAGTGGTAGTTCTCTAGCTTCGGGGCATGGTTCCAGCTGATGTGGACGGGCTTGGGATCGGAAGCGAAGTCGTTGCCGGTCGCATAGGCCTTCATGTCATCGCCGGAAAGGGCGGCATAGTCGCCATTGTAGTCGATGAGCTGCTGCATCTTATCGGTGAGGATGGATTGCGGCTGCGAGAAGGTGGTCAAGTTGGAGAAGACGCCGTCTCCTGGCTGGAATGGCGCGGGGAGAGGAACGACTTTGGCGCCGGAATAGTAGAGCCTGACCTCGCCGCCGACTTTCAGGCGGTAGCCGGTCGAGGCATGGGTGGTGATGACGATCTTGTTCGCGCCCGCTTTGACGGGGAAGGAGGTGAGCTGGAGATAATTGATGCCGCTGTCGGTGAGGCCGCACTCGCTGTAGGTGGCGGTGTTGTTGAGCGCATAGGCGACGCCATCGACGGAAACGGATAGGCGCGGGGTGCCGTCGTTAGCCTCATTGGATTCGAAGGAGTCGGAGGAATCCGCGCCGTTATGGTTGGTGAAGAGGGTGCGGGTGCCATGGCTCGAGGAGCTCATCTGAGCGCCGATATAGAGGGTCACGACATCGTAGGCCTTATCGAGGTTGAAGGTCCATTCGTAGCTGAAGCCCTTATCCCATTTATCGACTTCGGACTCGGAGCGGGTGCTTCCTTTGTAGTAGTTGAACGGCAAAGCGTAATACTCGTCTTTCTGTTCTTGGCTCTTGGAAGTGGCGCTGGCCCTGGAGGTCGACGACTTGGAAGTCTGCGACTTCGACGTCTTGGAATTGGTCTTTGACGCGGTGGAGGGAGAAGCATCGGGGGTCTTGCTCGCGTCGCCTGGCTGGCTTTCCCCGCCGCATGCTGCGAGGGACAAAACCATCAGCACGGAAGCGAATAGGCCCAGTTTGGTTTTCATCATATGTTTCCTTTCTGCTGCATTAAGCAGCAACTATGAGAAGGCGAGACTTTGGGCTTCCTAGGTCTCATTTAACTAAGGAAATATGACTTTTTCCATGCTGCAGCAGCATTGACAATGTTGCGAATCAAAAATGACAAATACCTTTGCAGGTAAATGCTTAAAAAATCAAAGCCCCTACGCCAGCGCTGTTTTTCGGCATAGGGGCTTCATTTTTGATTCGATAAGTTTGCTAATGAATGGATTGGCGGTATTTGTCGAGAATCTGGTTGGATTCCTCGAAGGAGAAGATGTGCTCGAACTCGTCGATGCTCTGGTGGAGATCGAGGGAGCGCTGGTTCATGCGCAGGCGGAATTCCTTGGGGGAGCAGCCGAATTCCTTCATGAAGGCGGCGTTCATGTACTTGGGATCGGAGAAGCCGGATTCATAGCAGATCTCCAGGATGGTCTTCTCGGTCTGGGCCATCAAGCGGACGCACTGCTCGGTGCGCTTATGGGTGACGTAATTCTGGAAGGTGACATGGAACATGGAGGAGAAAAGATGCGAGAAATGGGTCGGGGTGAGCTTTTCCATGTCGGCGATGTCCTGCAGCCTGATGCGGGACTCGAAATTCTCGTCGATGTAATTGATGATCCTCTCCATGCGGGCGTGTCTTGCTTTCGCGGCGCCCTTCTCCTTCTCGGTGATGATGGCGAACGGGACGTGCGTATATAAAGAGTTCAAGACGGCTGCGACATGGGAGAGCAGCGGCAATTGGTAGCGAGGCTTATCGGAGAAATACTCCGCGGCGGAGTCGAATAGGATCGCTTTTAAGGCATCGAGCTCATCCCGCTTATAGAAATCCGAGAGCATGCAGGACTCGAAGACGGTGGTCCTGATCTCGGGGAAATAGTCATAAAAGCAATGATTGGAAATCTGGGCGAACAAGAAGATGGGGGCGTCGCCGAAAGTGGCGTTCCGATAGGAATGGATCTCCGAGGAATTGATGAAGACGACATCCCCTTCGTTCAACTCAAATGTCCTCTCTTCGACCGTCATGAGCGCTTTGCCGCGAAGCAGGACCGCGATTTCGAATTCGTTGTGGCTGTGCTCCTTGCGCATCGAAATTCGGTTGACGAGAAATTTAATGTGCTTAAGTTTATTGAAACGCACCATTTCATAATCAGCAGTTGCCATTTTTTAATCCCCTTCCATTCGCATTATTGACTAGGCGAACATTGCGATTGTTCATGAAATATCCGCCCGAAATTGCTTGTTTGGACGGATTATTGAGTTATCGGGGTGCATTTTTGCCCGACAACGAACCGTATCTTTGTCATTATTATTGCGCATCCCGGGCAAAAAGGGAAACCAAATGATATTTTGACGTTCTTGAGGAATAACAAATGGTCGACTATGTTGCGGTCCAAAGGTGGCTGGCCATCGATAGTTTAATAAAAGTTTGCACGCACTGAACGCGTGTATATGCGCAAAAGAATTGTCAAGCAATCGCAAAATTATCGCTCGATTATGCTCAATCTTTATGCTTTACTATTTGTAAGAACAAACCCCACTGAAGAAGAAGCGGCAAAGGCAAAGCAATTTGTTTTGGGCGGATGAAACGTCCTCAGCATATCGTTTGGTTAACGGCCGCTCTTCCTACAAATAGGGCTAAAACAAAACGTATAGACAGGAGGAAAGGAATCTAGACCGACCAGCATCCATTCGTCACCATCCCATTTAAATTCGAACAGTCTATTTTCAAAGAAAGGAAACAAAATGAAAAAACAAAGACTAACATTGTTCGTTTCCGCCCTTCTCGCCCTTGGCTTAGCAAGCTGCGGCGGCGAGAGTTCACCGGAACCCGCTTCCACGCCTGAGACCCCTGCTTCCACGGCATCGAAGTCGGACACCAAGACCACCACTTCGAAGAGCACCACTTCGAAGAGCAGCACCTCGAAGAGCACTACCCCCGTACCTGTTGCGCGTCCTTACATCAAACTTCCATTCAACAGTTTTGAAGGAAGCGAGTACACCGAGGAAAGCGTCAACAAATGGACCAAAAACTTCACCTATAAGTGGACCTTCTGGACCAGCCGCGCCGAAGAAGGCATCACCGTCGCCATCGGCGCTCAGCTGACCGACGGAAGCCACGCCGATCGCAGCCTCTACACCAACCATGAAGGTGCCTCCTCCTCTGACCAATTCGAATCCACTGAAGCCAATGACGGCACCCCGCGTATCGAACTCGCCAACAACGGCGTCAAATCCGAGGTCACCCATATGACCTATGGCGAAGCCGGATTGACCGCTTCCGAGCTCAACTACTTCGAAATCGGCAACATCAATGTTGTCAAAGGCAAGAACGTCATCACCATCAAGACTCATGCTCAAGCCGGATACCGCCTCAATTTAGGCGGCGAAATCAGGCTTCTCTACCAGGTTGGCGAAGAGAATCTCCAGGGCGAAGTCCAGAACCCGACCTACACCATCTCCTCCGTCTCCTTGGCGAACGAAGAAGACCACGCCGTCCTTAGCTACCATGTCGATTACACCGTCTACGACTTCGATGAAGTCAAGGCGCTCGATTGGCACGCTGGCTTCCAAGGCAACGAGAACGCTGGCGGACGTAACTGGAATTACTACGAGATCACCCCGCTTGCCTATGCTCAAGGCGAAGCCGCTGGCGAGATGCTCGTCAAGGTCAACCTCGATAGCTTAACCCCCAACCGCTACTCCAGCAAATTCGGTATCGGAACCGTCGTTGGCGGAAACAACAATGGCCAAGCCCAAGACGTCCACTTCGCCGGCGATGCAGCGGCCTACACCAGCGAAATCACCGTCGGCACCAAGACCTATACCTTCAAGGCCGATGGCGGCGACAGCTACTGGAACCTCCCGTCCTTAATCGTCGCTGACTCCGCTGAGCCCACCTACACCATCTCCGAAGCCGCGATGAGCAATGTCAACAATAGGGCCATCATTACCTATACCGTCAGTTTCCAGAACTATACTTTGGCAGAAATCCAGGCCATGAATTGGAAGGGCGCCTTCCAGAGAAACGGCAACGTTAACGGCCAAAATGACTGGACCTGGTACCTTGAAGACGTCGCCATCAATGTCGAAGACTCTGGCGTTGAAGGAAAGGCATTCATCAAATACGATGTCACCGAACTTGACCTCAATTGCTACATGGGCAAACTCGGCGTTGGCCTCCAGGAATCTGGAAGCGATGTCGGACATCCGTTCGGCGTCAAATTCGTTCTTGGCCAGCCTTCGAAATTCCAAATCGCAAATAAGGTTTATGAATTCCAGCCCGCAGGCAATGCCGATACTTGGGATCAACCTGCTCTCTATATCAGCCACGGCCACGTCTACGAAGATGTCAACACCTTGTTGAACGCTGACGGCAAGCCCGTCACCGTCCGCGAGTGCAGCTGCCATGCTAGAGAAATCGTCATCGATTACACCGATGGTATCACCTATAAAGCCGACGGCACCGCCAACTCCTCCGTCCAGACCAAGATGGACAAAGGCTTCCACACTTCTTGGAAGATCTCCGTTGACAAAGCCATCGAAGGCGCCGAACTCTACTTCGAAGGCACCGCTGGCGACAACAACAACCGTTACTTCTTCAACCAGAACAAGGACGTCAACCCGGTCAACCCCATCACTGGCGAAGAATATCCTAATGATACCCATCAAAACCCTGACAAAGCCACCGAAGATGCATGGCGCTACATGTTTGGCGTCGGCGCTGTCTCCGAAGAGAATCCGATGCAGCACCCCAACCTCGGCGGCACCTTGGCCGAAGCTG
>CAMORJ010000090.1 GCA_946623775.1 uncultured Bacillota bacterium
TCGGGGACCACCACTATGTCGCTCAAACCGACATACCCGGAAACAGAGGCCTCGTTGCCCTCGATTTCGTTTATGGTGAACGAATCGCTTGGTGATTCCTGAACATAGAACGGAGCCAATGTAACGGTTTTGGATTCGGAAACGAAAGCCCTGCTGCCCAAACCGATGACCTTGCCATCTTCGTTTTGGAATCCCGAAAGCTTGTAGCCGGGTTTTGCAAATAGGTAGTAGTCATTCGATACGTTTGCCCTTAAATGGGTGTAGTTGATCGTTTCGGAAAACTCTATATCGCCATCCCGGTAAATGATTTGCCCAGCATCCCCGATTTGTAGAGTGATGACCGTATCGTATTTGACTTCGTGGAAAGTGATTTTCTCGTAACGCTTGTCGGCATCGGCGTTCGGCTCTTCGGTCAACGAATAATCCGAGTACGATGCGCCGAAGATCGATTTGTCATAAGGGAGGATGACGTCAAAACTGAAATCCCTTCCCCTTTGGCCTTTTTGAATCTTGTTGGGAGATGAAAAGACGCCGTCTTCCAACATGACCGTGATGCTTCTTTGCCCTGCGTCTCCGCAGGAGGAAAGAAGCAGCATGAACAAACCGAAAACAGCGGAAATGCCGTGAATCCTCGATGCGTTTTGTTTGTTCATGCTCATATTCTATTGAAGTAAAGGAGCCGCTGCAACGCAACGGCTCCTGGGGCTAATTTGGATAAACGAGGGCTTATTCCTCTTCCTTCTTCGGGAGGAAGAAGGCACCGACGAGGCCGATCAACGCGGCGATGGTGGTGAAGATGATGTTGGTGATGGCGAGTCCAGCGGAAGCGAGGTTCTCCGGGGTCTGGACTTCCAGTTTGACGTCGACGTTGGCGAAGTAGATGTAGCCAAATCCTTCGACGCGTGAAGAGATGGCGTTGAAGGTCATGATGAACAAGAAAACCGGGATGAGGACTTTGAGGACCATGACCACGACATCGAGCACTTTGCCGAGCATTCCTTTGGCAGGAACTAGGCTTAGCCCGATGACGGCCAGCGCAGCCACGATGGCGAAGATTCCGAACAGGACGTAGAGAGGAATTGCCACGCCATGGTAGAAGCCAGCGCCACCGAAGTTTGCGCCATAGAGGATCAACGAGATGATGGAGACGACAGCGGCAAGGCAAGCAATGATGTTGCTAGCGGATAGAAGCTTTTTGAAGTCCATGATTAGTCCTCCTTCTTCTTAAGGCTAAGGAACACAAGGGCGATCGCTGCGGCACCGCTGATGCAGGTCAGGACGATGCTGCCGACTTTGACGCCGATGATGAGGCCTTCCCACCATGGGGTAAGCTTGTTCGTCCTCACGTTGAAGACGGCGCTGTTGGCAAAGGTGAAGAGCTGATACTTGAGGTCTTGTCTGGCCTGCTCGACGAAGACGGCGTCTCCCTTGACTGCGTCAACGGAGATGTATTCCCAGGTCTTGTCGAATTTGCCAGCCGGGTTCTTGGAGATGGAGGCATCGTTCTGAGCGAAGTCAGCAACCTGGGTGATGGTGGCCATGACCATTGCTTCGGCAATGAAGTAATAGGGGTTGGTGGCCATATCGGTGGAGATGATGCCATTGAATCCCCATTCATGACGGAGGATGTTCTTGATGACGCCGATGCTGTGGCAGGCGTTGGTGGAGCCGATGCGGTTGAAGGCGATCATGACGGCGAGTCCACCGCCATCTTTGGGTTCAAGAGCGGCTTGGAAGCAACGGAGGTCACCCTCGCGGAGCTTCTGCTCGGACATGAATTCATTGAGGCCAGCCCTCTTGTACTCTTGGTCGTTGGCGCCAAGGTGTTTCGGGCCGTTGATGATGCCGTAATCGGCACATCCGCGGAGGATGCGAGCGCCAAGGCGGTTGGCAAGCATGGAGTCCTCGGAGATGTATTCGTAGTTGCGGCCGTTATAAGGAGTTCTCCTCTGGGTAAGGCCGGTGCCCCACAAGTCGAAGCGGTTGAGCCAGAGGCCGGAGTTGCCTTCCACGACGCCCCAATCATAAGCGAGATCCGGGTCAAACGAGGTGGCAATCAAGGTCTGGGAATGGATGTTGAATTTGAAGGTCGTGGCGTTGCCATTGTCCTTGGACCACTGGCAGGTGGCAGGATCGAGGGTGAGGCCGGTGGTGAAGCCGGAGACGCCTTCGTTCTGGGCGACGATCGGGTTCTCGACGTTGGCGAGGGTGTCGGTCTGCGAACCGCCGTGGATGACGGCGCCGACAGCTTCGTCGATGGTGATCTCACTCACCAATTCGCTCCAATAGAGGTCATTGATGTTCTCGAGCTGGACATCGGACAAAGCGGAATCAGGGCCGAAGCGGAGTTTTTTATCTTCGCCTTCTTTGGCGGGGTTGTCCTTCTTCAAGGTGTATTGCTGACCGCGAAGTTCGACAAGCCATTCAGCCTTTTTGGCAGAATCGCCGATCTTGAGCGCTCTGGCTGGGTCGGTATAATCGACCGGGAAGGTCTCCCAGTTCTGGCGGGTCATATAGGTGGCAGCGCCAGGGAGCCAGTAGTTGATGTCGGCGTTGTCGGTCTGGTTGGTGATGGCGTAGTTGCCATAGCCAACGGAGAAGGTGGTGACGTCGTTGGTGTTGCTGTTCCACTTCTTGGTGGTGTTGGTGACACTGCCGGCGGGAACGGTGTGGCCCTGAGCGGCGATGAAGGAGTTGACTGCGTCGTGGGCGCCATTGGCGGCGACGAAGTAGTAATCGCCTTCTTCAAGGCTATAGGTCTTCACTTGCTCGGACGCATCGTAGGAGGCCAAGTATTTGGTCGGAACCTTGATGGTGACGGTTTCGGAAGAGTTGGCGTTGACGAAGGTCTTTCCGCTGTTGAGGAACATGACGGCGGATTTCTCGACATGAGCTTCGCGGTCATGAGCGGTATAAGGCTGTTGGGCATAAAGCTGGGCGGTGAATAGGCCGGGCTTATTGGATTTGTTGGTGATCTTAACCTGGGCGGTGATCTCGCCTTCGTTTCTCTTATCGACGTCGATGGAGGTCAATTCCTGATCATATTCGAGATAAGAGAGACCAGAGCCGAAGGTGTAGAGGACTTCGTTGTTGTAATCCCAAGCGCTGCCATCCCTGGAGCCAACGGTCGAATTGGCCTTATAAGACGGGTTGACGATGGAATCGTAGTACCTGGTTTCGAAGTATTTGTAGCCGACGTAGATGCCTTCGGCCTCGATGATATAGGAATCCGCGGAATACGAGGTTCCGGACATGAAGGACGAGCGGACATCGGTGGCGATTTCGACGTTGGGCCATCTGGAGTCGAATCCGTTGGTGGCGTTAGCGGCGATGATGTTGGCATCCGCGAAGATGCCGGAGCCGATGTTGCGGCTTGCGGGGATGGAGAGGTTATCGTAGACGAAGGTGTCAGCGAGTTTGCCGTTGGCATTGACTTTGCCGGACAAGACGTCGACGACGCCGGTGAGCTGATAGTCGTTGATGCATCCGATATAGGCAATACCATCGACTTCGTGGGCTCCCCCTTTGGAGATCTCACCGAGCTCTAGGTTGTTACCGGAGTTGATGAGGACGACGACTTTGCCGCATTTTGCTTTGGCGAGATCGATGACGCTGAGCTCAGCCTCAGATAACTGAAGGGCAACGCGATCGGTTTCATTGTCATAGTGGTCTTTGGCTTTGATGCTGGGGGAATAGGTGTTTCCTTCACCAGCGCCGCGGGTGATGACAACGAATCCAGTGCCTGCGTCGATGCCATCCGCCCAAGTGGCGGCTTTGCCAGAGGCTTCAGCTAGACGATCCGCTGGAATTTCGTGGTTGATGAATTGGACCATGTCGCCCGGAGAGGCGGCTGGAGCAACGTCATAGACGAGGGCTTGGGTGACTTCCCCAGTCCAGGGGTTCGCCTGCTCGGCGATGTGTTTGTTGGTGATGGTCTCGTAGACTTCGGCAACGGCGGGATCCACAGTGAACCCGGCCGCTTGGAACGCCTGCTTGAGATCGACGGCGTCGGCATTGCCAGCTTTCAGGTCGCCGCTAAGATATGGGAACGTGGCATATGCACCGATTCCGAACAAAGCGACTTTGCTACCTGCAGCTAACGGAAGGACCGAATTGTCGTTCTTCATGACGACGGTTCCCTCTTGGCCTTCTGCAACCGCGACGGATTTCGCGGCCTGGATCATTTCATCGACGGTCACGAATTTCTTGGTGAACCTTGCAGATCCTTCGCCAGTAACGAGCTCGTAGCTGGTGGTTCCGAACATATTGTCAATGTTTGTTCTGTACGCATTGGCAATATTGTGTCCCCCTACAGAAATGACCGTAATCGATGCAAAAACCGCAGCTAAACCGAGAGATAAAGCATTTAGGCTTCTCCTTTTCATATTTTCCTCCTGTTGAAAAGCGATTAAGGCTTGTGTGGCTATTGTACAAGTAACCGCTTACCGATAAATATTTTTTTGCATATTTGCTCATTATATTGATAAACGAAAAAGCAATTATCGAATTTTGAGCATTAATGAGCATCCTTAATCGCGGTAAAAGGACGCATTATAATCATCGATACAACCTTTATATAAAGTCATATTTTTCTTCGATGCATTCAGTCAAAAAAACAATCCGAAGCAGGGAAAACATATAAAACTCGAATGCAAAGTTCACCCGTTTGCGCGTTAAAAAATCCCCTTGTTTTGCCATATATGCGCGTATTCATAACAAATAAATTATATTTTTACTAACGTACAACCGCTTTTGTTCGCAAAAGAAGCAGATCGATTGTTTCTGTAGATTAACAAGCGCTCAATGCTTATAGTCTTAATTCATGGAATGGCTTGTACTTTCAATCCTATTTAGCGTAGCGCTTGCGATGGACTGCTTCGTCTTGTCCGTCACCGATGGCTTAACGCTAACTGACCTTCTTGAGAAGAAGCGAAGGCCGTTCTTTATCGCAGGCATATTTGGTTTGTTCCAGGGCCTATTCCCATTGATCGGCTTCCTTTTGGGAGAGGCGTTCTCTTCTTTCATCGACTCATTTGACCATTGGATAGCGTTAGCCCTCCTTACCTTCATTGGAGGAAAGATGCTGATAGACGGTATCAAAGGCCTTGTTAAACCCGAATCCAGAGAGCCCGGGAAGTTCTCAGTTAAAACAACTCTTCTGCAAGGTGTTGCGGATTCCATAGACGCCTTAGCCATCGGCATCACGATCCGCACCAACATCGGCGCGACTGCCGATTGGCAGATTTACGTTTGCCTTGGCATCATCGCTTTGACTTCGTTCCTCATTTCTTTGGTCGGCCTATTTGCCGGCAAGGGAATTAGCAAACTATTAAGAGGCAAATACGAAATCGCCAACATCATCGGCGGCGTTGTATTGATATTGTTGGGCGTCTTCATCTGCCTTGAAGGCGTCGGGGTTATTTCCTGGGGATTCTAATTAAAGTAGAGTGATGGCCTTTTAACTCCATCCACCCTCTCACACCACCGTA
>CAMORJ010000091.1 GCA_946623775.1 uncultured Bacillota bacterium
AGTAGATGTCGTCGTTTTCGGCGCCGCCACGGGTGACCGCATGGGTATGCGGGTTAAGGGCGCGGGCACGGAATTCCTCGACTTTATCCATCGGGAGGAGCTTCTTCCACTCCTCGTCGTCGATGAACTCGACGTTCTGAACCTCGTGAGAGGTGCGGAAGCCATCGAAGAAGTGCAGCACAGGTGCAGACGATTCGATGGCAACGAGGTGCGCCACAGGGGCCAAATCGGCGATTTCCTGAACCGAGTTGGAGCAGATCATGGTGATGCCGGTCTGACGGACGGCATAGATGTCTTGGTGGTCGCCGAAGATCGAAAGGGCGCGGGTGGCAAGGGAACGAGCCGAGACATGGAGGACGGCAGGGAGCAATTCGCCAACCCACTTATAGATGTTCGGGATCATCAAGAGCAAGCCTTGCGAAGCAGTGAAGGTGGTCGCAAGAGCTCCGCCCTGGAGCGCGCCGTGGACTGCGCCGGAAGCGCCGGCTTCCGATTGCATCTCGACGAGTTTGACGGGAACGTTGAAGAAATTCAATTTCCCTTTGGAGGCGAACACGTCAACATTCTCGGCCATTGGGGAGGACGGAGTGATGGGGTAGATCGCCGCAACCTCAGTAAAGAGGTAGCTCTCCATCGCGGCAGCGGTATTGCCGTCGACGGATTTCATTGTTTTTTTGATTTCAGCCATTTTTGTAATGAAATCTCCTTAGCGGTCTAAGTATATGAGTTTTGGCTGCGTTTCACAATACGAAAGCCCCCTTTATGGGGGCTGATTCTTTGCGATTTTGCTTTTTACTCCCTCTTGATAAGAAAAAGCCTCCCGATTTGGAAGGCTAAGGATTCGCTTTATCGGGCGGTCAAAGGGCCGTCGGAATCGTATTGGATATCATTCACGCTAAGCCCGACAACCGTCAATGCATAGCCGGAAAGGCTGATGGGAATGCTCGGATATTCTTCGACGACGTTGATTTGATATTGGGTGGTCACGTAATAATCGACGACGTAGGCGCCATCTTCGACTTTATAGACCGTGCTGCGGGAATTGTAGTTGGTGAAGGCCCACTTATCGCCGATTTTGTCCATCATCAAATAGTAATTGGTGACGGTCTTCTTATTCTCTTCCACCGTTTCGGTGAGAAGGACGTATCCAGCGACTTCCGGGGCGATGGAACGCCTGAACTCATAAGAGGTGTATCCGAGTTCTTCAGCCGATTTCCCATACGCGTCCTTCATCATTTTATAGACGTCGGCCAAAGCGTTATATTGCTTTCTGATTTCGGCGATGGTCAATTCGCGCTCTTCGTTAAGCGCATCCGCTTCCGCATAGATGGTGCCGCTTCTTGCTTTGGTGTTGATCAAGCAATATTGCTTAGCGCCCGTGGAAGTGACGAAAGTGTATCCGATGTGATTGTCGGTCGATGTCTCGATGCGGTAATTATCGTCGGAATAATAATATGCGCGCGCCATGGTGCCCGTAACCGGGTTTTCCCCTCCGGTGACGGCGCCGACGCTGGAGGAAACGAAAGAGATCTTCAAATCGGCGGCGGCGGCCACTTCGATGAAATCGTTGGGACTGTCCACCGCTTTCGCATCGATATTCGATCCGCAGCCGACTAGAAGCGGAGCGATCGTTAACAACAAAAATCTGCGTTTCATCATTAATCCCCCGCGTTCCTATTGTCTCCGCCGGCCATTTCGCGGTTGGTTCCCACGGTGAATAGGACCGCCGAAACGACGAATACGGCAAAGCTCACGATCGCGCCGTAAGCGCAATGGACATAAAGCGAATCATATAGCCAATAATTGGCGACATCGGTAGAGGAAACAGCCGATGTATTGCCGAATCCGTTCGTGGTCATGAAGAAGATTGGGGACGCCAATACGAACAATCCCACCACGAAATAAAGAAGCGTCACGAGTTTGGACAATTTCTCCATCTTCTTGGAGAAAGTGACCATAACGCACAAGCCCATGGTGATGAATCCGACGATCATCGCAACGATGAGGATCCAGTCGGTTTTCATGATGCTCGTGAATAGAACCGTCGGCCCTTCGGTCGATTTCAGGTAGTAATAGAAATAGCCGCCGCCGAACATGGAGTCCCATCCAGAAAGAAGCTCGGGGGTAAACGCTTCTGCCCTAGCGGGATTGAAATCAGAGGATTGGGAGTAGTTGGCGTAATCGATCGTGACGGTCGGAAGCGCAATGGCCAACACCATCGCGATGATCGCAACGGGAATCGAAAGAAGGCGGAGGATGACGCCGACGCGCTTTAACGCTTCTTTGTCGAAACGGAAAAACGATTCTTTGTCAGAAGGGGCATAAACTGGTTTTGCTGCGGCTTTCTGTCTCATAATCCTATTTTGCGGCCTTTTTCCTTTTCATTTTCCAAATGGATTGGCGGAAGAAATAAGAAATATGCTTCCACCAGATCTCGAAGATCAATGGGGTGCGGGACACGGTGAGGGATTTGTTTTGGCGGATCTCTTCCACATCGTGGACGATGGAACGCTTATTGAACGCCCACACAATCGCCCATACGGCGCCGAATACGGTCGCGATGCCTCCGCCGATTAAGCCGATCATCGAAACGACGAATTCGGCCGATGCATAGGCAAGGTTATAAACGATTTCGTCCACGTTGGACTGATCGAGTTTGAAGGACAGACGATAGAAAATCAAACCGATGATGACAAACGTCAGGCCGATGATGAAAAAGCTTAGGCCGGTGGAAATGCGCTCACGGTAAAGATTGGTCCGCTTATGAAGCGCCTGGACGATGGGCCTGACTTCCTCATCCTGCAGTTCCGCCACGACGTCGGCGCCGCAGTTTGGGCAAACATGGGAAGCCCCATTCGTCTTCCGAAGACATTGTCTGCAATAGGTTTTCATCTAGATGAATTATATTCTCCGTCTTGTTCCCCGTCTACATTCAGTAGGCGAAATCCGGGTCAATTTCGCCAAATACCTTATATCCTTCTTTCAGGCCGCGGTTATTCGCGTCCACGAAGTAGTCGTAATAGGAGATGCCACGGGACAGCATCTTCGTCGTTTTCGACCCAGAGAATTCGATTTTGCTATACCCTTCCAGGATCGTTTGATGGTTGAGATTGATATAGTCTCCCGGCTGCGGATTCTGGACATTTGAGTACCACACATATCCGATTAAACGACCATATGTCTCGGTTATATTGCTGTTCAAGACGCTTTGGATGACGATGTGCTTTGCATTTCTGAGGATGTTGTTGTTCCATCTTTTCGCTGGGTATCCCCATGGCTCGGCGTCGATATCGGTATGCTGGGTCTCCGGGGTGTCGATGTTCTGGTAACGGAACGAATCGCCGTCAAGCCCTTTTTCGATCAGGGAGTAAGGCAAATCGTCGAATGTCGTCGTATCGCCATCGCCAAGCCGGCCCAAGCTCACTTCCACCGCTCCGCCTCCGCCGAAAAACCCTTCGCCGACGTAAGGGCGGTTGAAATCCTCTTGGGTCAGCTTTGGCCCCTGAAGGATTTCCGCTTCGCTCAAAGGGCAATCGGGGTCGCCCAGATGGGATTGGTCGGCGCGCGGATAAGTGATCCAATCGTAAGGCTGGTAAGAAAAGCGTGCGACCCTGTACTCGTTTTTCCTTACGATCGTGCCATCCGCAAACGTCAGCTGATTCCCGATGATCCCCAATACGTCGACAATGTTTCCTTGATGCAGAAGCGCGACCGGCCATGTGCCGTTGGTGATGAAGTTCGGGCTCGACAAATCGAAATGCGAAACCTCTTGCGACTCGCTGTACTTCACAACGAAGGCGGATGAGGGATTCAATGATCCGCTTAAAGGGATTTCGTATTCATGTTCCAGGTCGTTTCCGTGGAAGATGATGATCTTATATTGGCTCAAATCGACTGAGGCATCCCCGTAATTGGACACCTCCACCGCCCTTTCGCTGACCGAATCCCCCAAATAGAATTCGCTGAACATGACCTTGGATCCCTCCTTGAATTCCATGGAGGCAGAGGCGCTTCCGCTAGATGGATCCGAAGGGGCTAAACCGGAATCCGTTGAGGAGGGTACATCGTTTGGCGAAGAAAAAGCGCCCGAAGAAGAACCTCCGAGCGTGAAAACGCATGATGACAATATAAACGAAAGGGGGAATAGAAACAGACGTTTCATTGGGATAGGCCCCAATCAGGGCTCCGGGGTGTAGATTTCGAAATCGGGATCGAAATAATTGGTTAGGGCGGGAACGCTGTTATCGCCGATTTTGCTGATGGCGACTTTGGCGTAGAGCCTATCGTATCCGCCTTGGTAGGTGAAATAGAAATTGAAGCTGAATGAACTGCCTTTTTCGGAGAAATAGAAATCGGCGGAATTGAGCTGAAGCGTTGAATCGAAGGACGCGGCGGTATCGTAAACGCCTAAGCAGCGGCAAAGGGTCACAAGGATTTCGGTATTGTCCTGGACGAGGGCGCCGCTAGGCTCCTCTTCGGTTGGGATTTCCTCTTCCTCGCTTTGCTGCTCGGCCTCTTCTGCTTCTTCCTCTTCGCCAGGCTCGACCGGTTCTTCTTCGCCGCCCAATTCGGATTCATAGACTTTGCCGAACAGATTGAAGGTGCCGAAGGTCGTCCCTTTGATCTTGGGGATGAAGACATTGGGGGCAAGGAAGTCCTGAAGATGCTCGCTGATATAGGAAGGATCATAGAAAGCATCGCGGAAAGAGGCTACCTCATTCCCGTTTTTGTCTTTGATCGCCGTTGGGTCTTTCACTGCCAAATCGACTTTTTCGGCTTTCGATTTCTTCTCATTCCAGTGATCGACCTCGCTATTGGTCCAGGCATAGGCTTTTCCGTTTTCGTTCAGATAGCCGCCTTTGACATAGGTGTCGGGGAAATTCTTGTAATCGAATTGAACGCCGTTGTCGACATAATCCATCACGATGCTTGGGATTTTGGAGCTTCCGAGGAAATTGAAAATCACGTTGGAGCGCATATTCGTTCCAAACGATCCCAAAACAGAGGCAAGCGTATTGCCGGTTTTCGGAACGGAAGAGGAGGCGCTGGGGTCTACGCTGCCCGATTGATCAGCAGGGACATCCCCTGCGCATCCAGTCAGCATCAAGCCAGCCAAGCTAATCCAAAGTATCGATTTGCGTTTCATGGCTTTAATTATAATTGCTGTCAAATAAAAGAGAAAGCCCCACACGCGTATACG
>CAMORJ010000092.1 GCA_946623775.1 uncultured Bacillota bacterium
TTAGCGATACTTTTCAACGAAAAAATAACCAATCGGTAATATTTCCGCAGAAATTCACGATTTTTAGCAAAAATATAACCGAACGGTAATAATTTCGTTTGTAATCGCGCTTTACAAATTATGTGTGGGCATTCGCGTGCGTGGAATCGTATAATGAACAAACGAAGGAACAAACATATGGAAATCATCAAAAATCTATCTGCCGATGGCATTCTGAACGTTGCCTTAAAGGGAAGGCTCGACACCCTTACCTCACAGGAGCTTTTGTCCAACCTCGTCGAAATCGATCAAGCCAAAGTCGTCGAATTCGATTTCAAGGACCTCGAATACATCTCTTCCGCAGGCCTTCGCGCCATGCTCTCCTACCAAAAAAAATTGGGCGGCAAGGAATACATCAAGATCCACAATATGAACCCCATCATCGCCAACGTTTTCAAAGTCACCGGCTTCCAAAGCCTAGTCACGATTTGCTAAACCGATGAAGGAAAAGAAGAAAAAACGCTTTTTCAATTCTCTTTCCGTCCGCATCCTGGCGGCGATTTTCGGTACCGTTTTGCTATTGCAAACCGCGTCTACCTTCGTCGTCTATAGGTTTTTGGAACGCGATTTGGAATCCAAGCGCGCCGAAGATTTGGACGATGCGCTCGATTCCGTCGTCTACAATCTCTCCTCGCCCTATGTCCGTTCCATGTCCAGCGATGGGCAATTCACCAATATCACCGCAAGCCAATTGAAAAACCAATTGAAATTAAACCAGGAGATCTATACCGAGCTTGCCCCGAAATACCGCGAGCAAGTCCTCGCCGCCAACAGCGACGACTCCGACATCATGGATGAATACCTAAGGGAATTCGCATCGCTTCGCAAGGAGAAACAGGGCATAGGCATGAGCCTGTACGGCGATGCGCAGAGTGCTTTGGAGACCTTTCTGGCCACCATCGCATCTCCAAGCTGCTCCAAATTCGTCTATGCCGGATTCGTCGATAAGGACACGAATGATTTCGTCGTCACCGTCGGGGCTTTCGAAAGCAGGGAATTCAGAGGGTACGAAAATACGGAAGCGGTTCCAAACGTCATAACGGGCGGCTATTTCTTCCCTTGGGCGCCATTTAGCCAAAACGTCGTCAGAGATGAAATAGACGGGGAGGGCTTCATCGGATATCGCTACAGCACCCCGACGAAAGGCAGGATATACGCATCCGCCAGGAGATTATACTTCACCGATACCACCACGAACACCGTCGATACCAGCACCTCCTATTGGGTGTTCTTGGAATCCGATATCGCCTTTTTCACCGATCAGACCTCGCGTTTCTCCTTAACCTTCTTATATACGTCTTTAGGCAGCTTCGCAGTCCTGTTTCTAGTCTTAGGATTCCTAATCTATTGGCTCTCCATCAGGCGAATCAAGAGACTTTCCGACGCCACAGGCGATGCGGTTAAATCGCTGCAGCAAGGGAATTTAAGCAAGACGTTCGGGGAATATTCCGGCAAGCATCCGGATGAAATCGATGGATTGAACGACGACATCGCCTATTTCCAATCGCAGCTGCTCACCTATATGGAAGAGAGGGAAGCCACCATCAAAGAAGAGGAAAGAAACCGCGCCGAGATGGCTTTCTCCGCCCAAATCCAGCTCTCCTCTTTGCCTAGCAAACCGGTCCACGATGACCATATTTCCATTTATCCCGCCATCCGCCTTGCCAAAGACGTCGGCGGAGACCTGTATGACTATTTCTATATCGATGACCATCGCTTCATCTTCTTGATCGGCGATGTCTCGGGCAAAGGCGTCCCTGCCGCATTGTTCATGATGCAGGCCATCGCCAAGATCAAAACCAAGCTCAACAAAGCAGAGGATTTCCACCTCGGCGAGGAAATCAGGACCATCAACGATGAGCTCTGCGCGAATAACCCGATGAATCTATTCGTGACGTTCTTCATCGGCGTGGCCGATACGTCCACCGGCGAGCTGGATTACGTCAACTGCGGCCATGAAGAAGCCTTCTTCCGCCACGGCAATGGCGATTACCAAATGCTGGAAGGCCCATCCAACCTCCCGCTTGGAGCGGTGGAAGGATTCGAGTTCGAGATGCGCTCGCTGAAGCTGAAGCCGGGCGATTCCCTATTCTTGTACACCGATGGCGTCAGCGAAGCCGAGAGCATCGAAGGCGAGTTCTTCGGCAAGCCTCGCATCGGCGAGACCTTGAATGGCCTTGCCCATTTGTCGGGAGCGTTCCTAGCGGAAGAGATGATGAACGTGGTGGTGGATTTCCAAAAAGGAAAAGAGCAGTCCGACGATATCTGCATGCTCTATTTCACCTTCGTGCCTCATAAGGAATTCCTGTTTGATAACAAACTTGAAAACCTGGATGCCGCGCAGGATTTCGTGGATGAGGTCTTAAGTGGGATCGCCGATCCGGAAGCCTTGTCCAACATCCACCTCGGCTTAGATGAATTGCTGACCAACGTCATCCTTTATGCCTATGGCGAATCCGAGGGAAAAATCATCTTAAGCTTGGATGTCGATGCCAAAAAGAAGAAGGTGATCGGATCGATCGTCGATCGCGGCGTTGCCTTCAACCCGCTTGAGCAAGCCTCTAACCAAGACATCGCAAATACCCCAGGAGGACTAGGCATCTTGATCGCCAAGAGCGTCTACGATGAGCTCATCTACTCCAGGGAAGGCGACTATAACGTCCTGTTCTTCCACAAAAAGATCTGATTGTCGATATGCGAAAGCCCATTTGAACCATGGGCTTTTTATGACGATGCCACGTCGCGCTTTATCTTCATAAAACGCTGAAAGCAACCGAAAACCGATAAGCAGTTCGCTCTTTTTATGAATTCGATATCACGCACCCGCTAAATGATGCGTGATTTTCGTTTCCTCGCCGATGGTGATGACGGTACCGCCAGACAGGGTCAGCGAATCATCTTGGTATATTCCGCCATAAGGGCCTGTCTTCAGGCAGAAGGTAAAACGGGCTCCATTATCTTGGATCGTGAAGTTATTCCAATGCTGATGGCCGCATAGGAAATCGGTGACCCCGTGTTGCTTGGCAAGCTCTACAAAACCATCCTCTTCGACGTAGGAGTAGCCTCCATTCGCATACACGTCCCCGCTATTTTGGGCGCTTCCATCCAAATAATGCTTGTATGCATTCCGAAAACTCGGGAAGTCTTTATGGGTGAACATCATTCCCTCGGGAGCATATCCGAGTTCGTTTTCGATTCCATCCGCGGTATAGCAAAACCAATCCCTTTGCTTATCCGAGATGGAATCAAAATAGCCTAGATCCAGGAAATACAGGGTTTTGACGACTTTCCCTTCTTCGACGATGTTGATGGGGTAGTTGCCTAGCCTATCGATGTTGGTGGGCCCTCTTGAAAATAGGCAGTGGGGGCTATCTTCATATAGGTCGCAGCAGTAATTCAGCCCCGCGACCGCCGAGGAGAACTCATTCCCGTGGTCGTGGTTCCCGAAAACGGGGGCGTAGGGGACCTTATAGGATTCGAGCCATCTCAAGATGGAACGCAGGCTCAATAGGTTCTCATTGCTCCAGGTCTGATCGCCTGTGAGGGTGATTAAATCGGGTTTATGCTCGGAGACGAGCTTATCCATGATTCGATGAACGCTCTCTTTGGTGAACGTGTCCTCCAAATCGCATAGCTGGATGTCCGCGAAATTGAGGATGACGAAGTCCTCTCCTTTCTTCTTCTGCAGCGTTTTCACGCTTGCAAGGTAAAACGGGTCGTCTTTGCTCCAGGTGTTATCGACCTGGCGCCCTTTGTATCGGTAGAGCAAAGTGAAATATACGCTGAGGAACCCAATCCCGGCGATGACGCCAAGCGCGCTTCCGGATATGATGAGGACCTTGGTTCGTTTTTTCATGGCTTTATGATACCCCAAAGAAGGCATTTTGCTACACGCTGCCCGCTATTTGGCTATGCATTATCTGCCTCTAAGAGGCAAAAGGGTGGAAAAAGGACTCGGTTTTGGATATCATTGACCCGCCATGGAAGAAAAACCGAAGATCCAGGAACCCGAAGAAATCGCCAAACCCAAAGGCGTGACCAGCCGCAAAAGGCTGATTTCCAACGTCATTCTTTTGGCGCTTTTGACCGCGGTCGTGGTCATTCTTTTCCTGTCTTTCGGCGAGCTCGACAACATCGGCAAAACCATATCCGAGATCGCCAAGGGCGATAACTTCAAGTGGCTCATCTTCGCCGGATTGGTGACTTTGGGCTTTTTCCTCCTATATCCGATCCCGCTCGTCATTCTGTCAAAGTCCTATGACAAGGACCTGCCCGCCATCGATTCGTTTTTGATCGGGGCAGGGGAGCATTTCTATAACGGCGTTACCCCATTCGCCGCAGGCGGCCAGCCCATACAGATGTATGATTTCGCCAAGAAGGGCATGAAGGCGGGGGTTGCCACGGGCATCGTCTTGTCCAACTTCCTGATTTACCTCACCGTCCTCAATGCCTATGAGGTTTTGGCCTTCATCTTCTGGGGCGATTTCAACGATGCCCTCATCGCGTTCTCCAATGGCTCGCAGCAGGGCTATGCCTGGCTGCTCGTCGCGGTCATCATGGGATATGTGTTCAATCTGGGATTCGTCGTGTTCCTTTATTTCCTAGGCCTCAGCAAGAGGCTTTCCAACTGGCTTGTGAAGATGGCGAAGCTACTATGCAAAATCAAAATCGTCGGCAAATTCCTATCTCCGAAGATCCCTGGATTCCAGGAATATTGCGACAACGTCCAGGCCGTCACCAAATCGATGTTCTCCAGAAAAGGCCACGTCGCCTTGGCTTTCATCGTGAAAGCGGTGGTCTACGCTTTGTATTTCTCGATTCCCTTCTTCATCGTCAGGGCGGTCGGAATCGATATCGGGTTCTCCCTTTTCCCGAAGACCGGGCTAGCCACGGCATTCGCCTCGGCGGCCGTCTGCTGGATCCCAACCCCAGGCGGAACGGGCGGCATCGAATACGCGTTCTCCATCGTTTTGGGCGCGGTTGCCCCGAACGTCCCCTTCGGCGCGGCCCAAGCCGTCAGCTTATTGTGGAGGATGTTCTCCTTCTATTTCGTCTTGGTTTTGTCCCTCGTCGCTGTTTTGATGTTCGAAGGGCGCTTCAATATCGAATATTCCAAAAAGAAAAAGGCGGCC
>CAMORJ010000093.1 GCA_946623775.1 uncultured Bacillota bacterium
CATCCCAAGCCAATTGGTTTTGAAAGGAGAAAAAGCGCAGGATCCTGGAATACCCACCAAAAACGGATATTTCTTCGACGGATGGACGTATGGAGGAAAAGAATGGTCTTTCGTCGGGTATGTCGTCACTGAAGATATGACGCTGACCGCCGAATGGTCGAAAGGAATCGGTGTTTATTATTACGATGATTGGCCTTCTAATGGCGGTGAAATCATTTATTCCACCAAAATTCGGGAAGGCGAAGAGCCGCATTGCCCCGTTCCGATTCCCGAAAAAGAATCGTCGGATGGCAAACAATACTGCTTTGTCGGATGGAAAAATGATAGCTGGTCTCCCGATAGTTTTGTTTTCTACCCGATATACGAGGAGATGGACGAAGGCCTGACAATTGTGGATGGCGTCGTCACAAAGTATAACGGGACGAACACGGTGGTGGAGATTCCCTCTTCCTGGAATGGGCATCCCGTCACGAAAATCGGCCAATTCGCGTTCAATAATTCCGCGTGCGAAGAGATTATTCTGCCCGATACGCTCACGACGCTCGACGATAGTGCTTTCTCAGGGGCATTTAACCTAAAATCCATCGTCATTCCCGACAGCGTCACCTCCATCGGCGGAGCTTGCTTTGCCAGATGCAACGCATTGGAAAGCGTTGTGTTCGGTACGGGGCTCACGACTCTTTCCGGGGAGCTCTTCGCCGGCGTCCAAATATTGCCATCAGTGACCTTCAAAGGCAAAATCGATGACTTCAACAAAGCGTTTGGATACTTCGTCCATGTTTTCGTGGCTGATTTCTATGTCCATTGCTCCATGCAGGAATGGCTCGACATGAGTCTTTACTTCCCGAGGAATCACGCGGAAACGAGGATTCATTTGTTCCTCGACGGCACGGACAATGAGACGACGAGCCTCACGTTCCCAAACGGCATCACCGAAATCAAACGCCAGTATTTAGCCAATTGCGCGGTTAAATCGGTTTTCATCCCCTGGAGCGTGGAAACGTTTGAAAATAGCGTCTTCAATGGCGCCCGCGAGCTGGAGAAAATCGTCGTTGCCGCCGAAAACGATTTCTATTCCTCCCGCAATGGCGTCCTCTACAACAAAGCGCAGACCAGCATCATCGCCATCCCGGTCTTGTGCAAAGGGAAGATCTACCTGCCGAATACGTATTTCCCTCTCGAAATGGTTAGAGGGCTGAAAAACGCCGTTTCATTTGAGATAGAAGGCGATAATCCTAACTATGCCATCTACAACGACGTTCTTTATAACAAAGACCTGACGACGCTTTTAGCCGTTCCGGGAGACATTCACATCAGCGACTTCTGGAGCCCGTCCGTTACCAAAGTCGGATCCTATGCTTTCATGAATTCGGCTTCGCTTTCCACGGTCGCAATCCCTTCTGGGGTTTTGATGCTTGATCAATACGCTTTTGCCGGAACCTTAGGCATTCAAACCGTCATCGTTCCTGAAAGCGTGATAGATATCAGCTATCGATGCTTCTATTGGGAATATTCATCCATTTCTTCAATCCAGATGGCGCATAACCCAGATCGCAAGCACAACCCCGGAGCCTTCTATGGATTGCCAGAAGACTATCCCTACCTCGTGGAAGGGAATGGCAAATACCTAGGCACCGACGTCAATCCATATCTCTTCCTCGTCAAAGGAACTGAAGAAGCAGTGGACGTCACCGTCCACGACGGATGCGGTTATATCGGTGATTATTCCTTTGCAGGAAACAAAACCCTTCAATCGATTACGCTCTCTTCTTCTTGCAAGGCTATCGGCAATTGCGCGTTCTCGAATTGCTCTGCCTTGAGCTCGGTGGCCATGAACGAAGGCTTGCTAGCCATCCTTACGTATGCCTTCGATAGCTGTGCTTCGCTTCAAAGTGTCACCCTCCCGGATACCCTATTTGATTTGGAGACTCGCGCCTTTAATAACTGCACGTCCCTCGCGAATGTCGAATTCGGCAGTGGATTAACGGATATCTACGATGCCTTCAATGGATGCACGGGCCTAGAGGAGGTCACGATTCCCGGAACGGTTGAAATCGTTGATTACAATGCTTTTGCGTATTGCTCCGGCCTTAAGACCGTTAACATTGAGGAAGGGGTCAAGAACGTCTGTCTCCAGGCGTTCATGAACTGCGGGAGCCTCACGACCGTCCATATCCCATCCACGGTCGATTACATCGACAGTTCAGCCTTTAGGGCGTGCTATTCTTTGCAGACCGTCGATATCGATGAGGACAACCTGCATTATGTCTTCGACGCGAATGCAATCTATTCCAAAGACAAAACCACATTGATCATGGTGATGAAAGGTTTCTCCGGAATCTTTGTGATACCGGATTCCGTGACGGTCGTCAGCTATGAATGCTTTGCGACCTGCGATGACCTGACCGGCATCGTCGTACCCGTAAACGTCACGGAGTTCAAATCCTCCATCGGGTTAGATCTCGATGCGATTTATTATGAAGGCACCAAAGAGCAATTTGATTTGATCGTCGGTGCCCAATTCGTCCGTCGATACAACGATGACGAGCTTCTGTATTATTCCGAATCCTCTCCATCCGGCGAAGGCTCGTATTGGCATTACGTCGACGGCGTTCCGACCCCTTGGTGATAGGAAGGGACAATCTGCCGAACAAGCGATCCAAATCCTGGGTCGCTTTTTTGCGTTCCCGAAACTCTCCAAAATGCAAATTCATTGACCCCATGTACGCGATTTTGACCGCCGCGGAAGTCAAAAATGATGACTTGAATGACTGAGCGGCCACCAGAGGGTCAAAATCGCGTAAAAAAGGGTAAAATTTTTGTTCAAAAATGGTACAAATATTTACTACTTAGTAGTAAAATATTGCAGGTCAGAAAACCATTTCATATGAACGGCGAGAAACAAATCAAAATCACGGGTGAATACATCACCTTGGGGCAGTTCCTCAAATTCGCGAGGATCATCTCCCAGGGCGGTGAGGCCAAGTTCTATTTGGCGACCCGCAAAGTCCTGGTCAACGGGGAACCCGAAGCCAGACGCGGCCGCAAGCTGCGCGATGGCGACGTGGTCGAGCTTGACGAGGGCAGATTTGTCATAAAGCAATGATCCTCACCCGTCTGCGGCTCCGCGATTTTCGTACGTACGAGAATCTCGACATCTCCTTCGAACCGGGCTTGACCCTGGTGCTTGGGGAAAACGCGACGGGGAAGACCAACCTCGTCGAGGCGATCCATTATCTGTCCTTGGCCCGCTCCTGGCGGAGCAAGGAAGATGGAACGCTCGTCCGAGATGGCGCCCCGCTTGCTCGCATCGAAGCCGAAGTGAGAGAAGGCCTTCTGATCAGACATCTCGAAATAGAGATTGGGAAGAATTCGAAGAGGATATTGCTCAACGGCAAGCCGATTCGAAGGCTGAGCGAACTCTCGAAAGTCACCAACGTCATCTGCTTCTCCCCATCCGACGTCCCTCTATTTGCCGGAAGCCCCGGCGAAAGAAGGTCGTTCCTCGACGTGTCGCTGTCGAAGAGGTCAAGCGATTACTTCTCGCTGATCTCGAGGTACAACCGCTTGCTGAAGGAACGCAACGCGGCCCTGAAATCAAGGAATCCCGATATGGTTCTCATCGATTCCTTGGCAGAGCAGTTGGTTGGCCTTGCCGAACCGATCGTCCGTTACCGAAGCCTCTATGTCGCTTCGCTCAACGGCGTCCTCCCCGACCTCCTCACTCGTCTGAAGGGCGAAAAAACGCTCTGCGAGGTCACCTACAGGCCGTTTGTCAGGCCGGACGATGACTTTAAGCGGAAAGCGGCAAAAGCCTTCCTAGACGCCCGAGAAAGCGATTTGATCCATGGCTCGACTTCCGTTGGGCCCCATCGCGAGGACATCGGGTTCAGACAAAACGGGAAAGACATCGCCACCCGTGGTTCCCAAGGAGAGAACCGAATGGCGGTGTTAGCTCTGAAGCTTGCGCCAAGCCTATTGGTGGAAGATGAGGAGAAAAAACCCATCTGCGTGCTCGATGATGTGACGAGCGAATTGGACCGCGAGAACATCGGCAGGCTATTGCAGGTGCTGCAAGACTTCGGCCAGGTATTCCTGACCGCCACAAACCTAGACATCCCTGAAGCATCGATCGTCGATGTTTCGATAAACCATGCCACAAGGAGGAAATGATATGGCAGACGAAACCCTTGAAGCGGGCGAACAGATTCGCGAAGAAGACCGCTTCACATACGTCCGGGAAGAAGTCACGGACGAAAAAGCAATGGAAAGAGCCAAAGAGGACTACAGCGGCTCCGACATCCAAGTCCTCGAAGGCCTTGAAGCCGTCAGGAAGCGTCCTGGCATGTACATCGCCACGACCGCGGCCGCCGGTTTGCATCACCTGGTTTGGGAAATCGTCGACAACTCGATTGACGAAGCCCTCGCTGGATATTGCAAACACATCGAGGTCACGATCGGCGTTGGAGACATCATCACCGTCAAGGACGATGGACGCGGCGTTCCGGTCGACGTCGTCGCCAAATCCGGCCTTTCCGGCGTCGAGACCGTTTATACGATTCTCCACGCAGGCGGCAAATTCGGCGGAGACGGCGGCTATAAGGTCTCCGGCGGTCTGCATGGCGTCGGCGCTTCGGTCGTCAACGCGCTTTCCGAATGGATGGAAGTCACCGTTTGCCGCGATGGCGGTAAATATTTCCTCCGCTTCGAAAACGGCGGACACCCCGTCGGCCATTTGAAGAGGATCGGCGATTCCAATGAGCGCGGCACCATGGTTGTCTTCAAACCCGACGCAACCATTTTCACCGAGACCACCGTCTACAATTACGAAACCATCAAGAGCCACCTCCGTCAGATGGCCTTCCTCAATGGCGGTATCCGCATCACTTTGACCGACCTCCGCGGCGAAGCACCCGTCACTGAAAGCTTTGAATACGATGGCGGCATCCGCGAATATGTCAGCTACATCGATTCCAATAAAGTCCCCGTCAACCCCGTCCCCATCTATTGCGATGGCGCGGAAGAAGTCACCCTTGCCGACGGCGAGACCAAAGAAAGGATCTATGCCGAGGTCGCTTTGCAGTGGACCGATTCCTATGACTCCAATGGCATCTATTCCTTCTGCAACAACATCTCCACCCGCGAAGGCGGCACCCACGT
>CAMORJ010000094.1 GCA_946623775.1 uncultured Bacillota bacterium
CACGAGGATATCTTGTAATAAAAACAAGTTTGTCTTTCCTTTTGCCTATGATGTGGGCCATAATAACCGAGCTTGAAGTGAGATAAAGGAATATAACCCATGGCTAATGATTTTGTGATGTTCATCGACTCCGACAGCGACCTCGACCTCGAGTTCTGCAAGGAGTACGGATTGAAGATGATCTCGATGCCCTATATCATCGACGACAAAGAGACCTATCCCTATAAGGACTATGAGGTCTTCGAGCCCCAGCCCTTCTACGATATGCTCCGCAAAGGGGTGATCCCCACGACCTGCGGACTGTCCCCAGCCACCTATAAAGAATACTTCGAGCCCGTCCTAGCGGAAGGCAAGGACGTGTTCTATCCCCATTTCTCCTCCGCCATGAGCGGAACCTTCTCGGCGATGGCGATCGCCTTGGCCGAGCTCCGCGAGAAATATCCGGATCGCCGCATCGTCACCTTCGACACCAAAGGCATCACCGTCTTGTCCTGCGCCATCATCATCGAGCTCGCCAAGCAATACAAAGCGGGCAAGTCCATCGACGAAATGCTGGATTGGGGCAATTCGGAAGTCGACCATTTCGCGACTTATTTCTTCGCCGACGACCTCAAGTTCTTCGCCAAATCGGGCCGCGTGTCCGGGATGGCGGGATTCGTGGGCAACATGATCGGGCTCCGCCCCATCATCCATATCAGCCATGAGGGCAAGATGGAATCCTGCGACAAAGCCATCGGCAGGATGGCCGCGGTCAACAAGATCCTCGCCTATGTCGACAAAATGCAATCGAACATTCAGGATTACACCGTCGTCGTCGCCCATACCGATGCCCCGATGCTCGCCTCCAGGCTTGCCTCCGAGCTCCATAAGAAGTACGGCAAGGAGCTTGAAATCGTCATCAAGGTGGTCAACCCCACGATCGGCTCCCACTGCGGCCCCAACGCCGCAGGCGTCGCCTTCCACGCGAAATCCCGCTAAAAGAAGAAAAAGCATCGCACTCCATCGATTGCGATGTTTTTTATATGATTTTCAGGATTTCGCGGAGGGCGTATACCACGCCGTGGTGGTGGTCGTCGGATGTGATGTATTTGGCGGCCGATTTCAGTTCTTCGATCGCGTTCCCCATGGCGATTCCGTTGAATCGCGAGACCATCGACAAATCGTTGTTCTGATCGCCAAAGCAATACACGTCCTCGCTATTTATGCCTAAATGCTTCCTCAAGTCCTCGACCCTTTCCCCTTTGGTGGAGCCTTTCTGAAGCAATTCCAGATAGGTGGGCGCGGACCTTGAATATTCGTATTTGGCTTTATCCTCTTCGTCCAATTCGAAGTGGACCATGTCCTCTTTTTCCCCGGCGATCATGATCTTCAATAGATGGTCATGGCCGATGATGGGTTTGCCTTCTTCTAGGATGGTGATGTCCTCTAAGGGGATGCGGTTATAATCCTCTTCCTCCAGAATCCATTTGTCGCGGGAGAAGCAGACGATGTTCCCTTTCCCTTCATAAGCGTATACGCCTATGCTCCCTTTTTCGTATTTGGAGCGGACGTACACCAAATCCGAGGAGGTCAATGCCGTCTCTTCGATGGTGTTTCCATCATCGTCATAGACGGATGCGCCGTTAGCGCATATATAGAATTTGGCGTTCCCTCTTAAAGGGGATAGATGATGCTTCAATGAGCAAAAGGGGCGGCCGCTTGCCAAAGCGACCGGGTGTCCAGCGTCCAAAAGGGCCTGCAGGGCTTTTAGCTCTTCCTCAGGGATTTCCTTTTCGCCGAACGGGATCAGCGTCCCATCGATATCGAAGCAGAATAGTTTCATAACTCAGGCGTCGCCTTTGGCAACGGGGATATGATAACGGAAAAGCCCGAGGATGGTTATTGGAATGCGGTTACAAAGGAGGATGCTCAAAAGCGTTGGCGAACCCATCAGAAGCAAAACGCGAAATAAAGCGGAAGGAATACGACGCCGTTTTCGGCATAAGGCATTTTAGGAGATAGCACGTAATAGTCTTTTTTGGGAGAGCGGTATATCTTTTTGAAACAGTCGAGGGATACCGTCGAGAACGAAGAAGACGATTTCACCTCGATGGCGCAGATTCTTCCTTTTCGCTGAATCATGCAATCGATTTCATAAGAACTGCCTTTGTCGGCAAAGGTGAAGTAATAGGGATCGTACCCATTGCATACGAGCGCTTGCACAACTGCGTTTTCATAGAACATCCCAAGGTTGGCGGAATCTTTGGCGAAAATGATTTTCCGGTAGATGGTTTCATCCCCAATCTCGGTTAAGACCTTGCTGACCAGTAAGCCAACGTCGCTGGAATAGGCTTTAAAATCGGTTTGCGCTTTGAAAAGGGATAAACCCATCTCGGGTGAGGAAGAACGATAGACGAGGTTAACGACTCTCGAAGATTCAAGATTGTTTAGCGTGTCGCTCAATAACCTTCCGCTTCGTCCAAAGATGTGGCCCACGATGAAGCGCTTGGATTTGGCTTTTCCGAGTTGAGTCGCGAGATTTTGGTACAAGACGTTCATCCGCGTTTTGTCTTTCGCGTCGTTGCTCCTTAAGTCATCGCCATAAAGGTCGAGGATAGTGCGTTTTTCCTGTTCGGCTTGAAGGAAATCTTGGTTCTCTATGTATTTGGAAAGCGGTTTCGGCATGCCTCCAAGCGCCAGATAGAGGCGATACTTCTGCATGAGATCCCGATGAATGCCTTGCGTAATCATCGAAAAGTCGGAACTCTCGAATGCTTTTTTCAGCATCGGGGAGGATGCCTCATCTCCGATGGCTAACAAAAACTCCTCGAAATCCATCGGGTACATGTAGAGCCTTTTTTCTTCGGAAGGTATCATGATTCCGGCTTCATTGCGCTTGATCGAAATCAAAGACCCGGTTTCGATATATCTATAACGGCCGTCAGCGACAAAATCCTTGATCCATTCGCGAGCTTTTGGGAAGAATTGGATCTCGTCGAAAATGATGAGCGACCCCCTGTCCATCGCTTTTCTTCCGACGGCAAGGAAAAGGGCGGCGAAGAATTTGTCCATCGAGTCGTGGAGGAATCCGAATGAATCCTTGATATTCTGATTTGCCTTGCGAAAGTCGATGAGAAGGTAATCGTCGAATTCGTTTTTGCCAAACTCTTCTGCGATTGTGGATTTTCCAATGCGCCGGGCACCGTCAATCAAAATAGAGCAATCGCCATAAGCACCGTTCTTCCATTCGAGAAGCTTTTGGTAGATTTTTCTTTGAAACATAGGCTGCCCTCCAGCTTGATAATAGCATTAAAATGCAAAAAAGTGAATCCTTAAAAACGCCAAATTCGACAAAAAAGTGAATCCTTAAAAACGCCAAAATCGACAAAAAAGTGAATCCTTAAAACTGCCAAAATCGACAAAAAAGTGAATCCTTAAAAATGCCAAAAACCAGCTCCGGGATAATCTGATCTGCCTTCCTATTGAGTATATTCGATTTGTCTAAAATAAAGTTGAACTTTAGAAATGACAGAGTTTATTGCTAGCAAAAATCTATTGTTGCTGAAAAAATAGCGGGGACGTGTACCGAAATTCGAAATTCGACAAGCCCTTTTTCGAAAAACTTTCCAATTAAATAAGTAGGAGGGCTTATTATGAACGAGTCTAACGAACCACTGAAGGTTGGCCGCATCCCGATTGCGGTGGAAAGGGCATTGAACCTGCATTTGGCAAGCAACGTCAGCGTCTACATGTCCAACGAAAGGATAGCCACGCTTGCAAGCGAAAAGCCAAAGGGCTATCTCAACATCATCGAAGAGACGACGAATATTCTCCATTCGCCCGATTTCGTCTGCTACCGCAAGGAGATCGAGCAGTTCCTCTTCGTCAAAACCTACGTCAGGCCGGCGGGCATCCGCTTCGTGGGGCTTGGCGTCAGCCATATCGGCGTGCCCAAAAGATGGAATTTCGACCACATGCGCGTCTATCATCTGGAAGAGCTCAACGACATCAATAAAGCAAGCCCATTCGCCAGGCCATGATATAATAAACGCCATTATGGCGAAGAAAGTGGTTTATGGCATGCTGCTGGCCCTGTTCACGGGGGTCATCGTTTTCTCGTCGACGCGCACCGGCTTAGACCATTCCAATGCCGGCGGGCTGATCATCGGCTGGATCAACAGCGTCTTCTTCGGCGGACGGCTCAGCGCGTATGAGCAAGACGCCATCGTCGGGGTCGGCGCCAAATTCCTGGGCCATTTCTGCTTGTTCATGGGCGCGGGATTCTTCGCCTATTTGTTCTTAAAGCAGTTCCCATTAGACAAAAAGAAGCGATACCTGATCGTTTTTGCCTATGGTTTGGCGTTGTCTTGCCTAGGCGAAACGATACAGGTTTTCTCCGAAGGGAGGTTCGCGACCCCCGCGGATGTCTTAATCGATTTCTCCGGTTATTGCTTCACGCTTTTGCTGCGCTTCCAGGCCCGTCCCATGTAATGAGGTTCCCCCATGCCTATTCAACTAGAACTAATCGATGACCAATATGAATTCCATGGCTTCAACCATGTCAGGAACGTCGCCAGGGCGATCGTTTTGGACGATGAAGGCAAGGTGGCCATCCACCTCATCCATAGGAACGATGTGTTCTGCGACCAATCCTATTACGAGACGCCGGGAGGCGGGGTGGACGAAGGAGAATCATTCGAGCAAGCCGCGGTCCGCGAATGCGAAGAGGAATTGGGCGAGAAGATAGAGGTCATCGATTATATCGGCGAGGTCGTCGATGCCTATAACCTCATCGGCAGGAAGAACATCAACCGTTATTACCTCTGCAGATTCGTCGGAAAGACCAAACGCCATTACGAATCCGAAGGCGACACGCTGATCCAAAAGACGATCCACGTCGATTTGGACCAGGCCATCGCTTTATATGAAAGCCAGGACGATACGCTTGTGGCTGGCCTAGTGAAGCGGAGAGAGCTGCCGATTTTGCTGGAAACGAAGAAAATGCTCCAAAAACTTTGATTATCGACTTGCCAAAGGCAATGAGAGTCTTTATTATTTTCTTCCGTGGCGCGATTGGTGAAACGGTGAACACATTCGGCTGTGAACCGAACATGAACGGGT
>CAMORJ010000095.1 GCA_946623775.1 uncultured Bacillota bacterium
GGCATCTTCAAGTCTTCCCAAAACCTTTCCTTCCAGGTTCATATAAGCGTAAATGGACAAAGGATGGACTGCACGCTCCAGAACGACTACGGCAAAATCTATTACGCCTATAACAATATAGAAATCTACATCAACCCCTTAACCGATGGTTCGTACGATGTCTATACCAAGGAAGATGATGATCCTTGGGGAGTGGAAACCGTATCAGCCAGCGACGCCGCTGACTATTGCTCACTTTTCGAGTGGTGGCTCAATCCATGGGCTTATAGCGATTTTACCTATGAGCCCCATCTCGGCGATTACTATAAAGCTTCGGATACGATAACTTTTGTCGCGACAGTCCTTCCAATCGCCCGCATCCAGTTCCATTTCGAAGACAATAAGCTCCTAAACTTCAAATACGATTTCGTCGACGATTCAGGCGCGTCTACCGGCCATTTCGAGGCTACTGCCAGCAATCATGACGCGACGACCGTCACCATGCCCGATACGGAAGAACCGCCTGCGGTGGTGCCAGTCAGCAGCCTAACGTTGAGCAAGTCAAGCCTCGCTCTCGAAGTCGGGCAAAGCGAGCAATTAACCGCAACCGTGCTGCCCGATGACGCGACCGATAAAACCGTCGTTTGGAAATCCTCCAACAGCAAAGTCGCATCCGTCGTCGATGGATTGGTCGTTGCCAATTCCGTGGGCACCGCCAAGATCACGGCGGTCGCGGGCAGCATCACCGCGGTATGCAACGTCCAGGTCTCCGAAACGGTGGTGCCCGTATCGGATCCATTCGCGGGCGTAACCCTTTCTTATGTGGCGAATTCCTTTAATGGCGCCATCATGGACGAATCCTATACCGCAAACGACATCGAGGAATTCGCTTCCAAGATCACCATCTCCTACTTCGATGATGGGGCGGAAAACGAATCCGGCGGGATAAGCGAAGGATCATTCGAACTCTATTCTTCCGATGCAGAAGGCAATATCGAATACGCTTTCTTCGGCAGATTCGACTCCTTCGCCGAAGGAGACCCCATGTCTTCATCCTGCACGGATGCCTATTACAGCGGCACGACCGGAAAGTATTACCATAATGAGCACGTTGCCTGGAACAAAGAAGACACTATATCGGATTTTGGTTTCGTGACCTATGACCGCGCAAGCGGCTTATACGCCATCGAAGCCTATATTGCTAAAGCCGATTCGATGGGCCAAGAATACGTCGCCAAAGGCCAATTCTCCTTCGAATTCGCCAACAATACCCCCCTCCATCTAAGCGGGCTTCCCGAAGATACCCACGACGATGACTACGAGGCCTACATCGAGAATTCCGTGTACCAGCTCCAAAGCATGGAATTCGATCCCGAAGATTTCGCTGAGGCCAATATCTATGCTTCTGCTTCCGCGGGCATGTCGATCTCCGTCTTCGAAGACAATTACATGGAGCTCCATCGCCTAGGCTTCGTTAATGCTGCCGGCGCGGTTGCCCAAGAGCATATCGTGGAACGCGGCGATTATCGAATCGTGGCGGTGGAAGATGACCAATATTTGATTGAATTCAAGGCATGCGATGCCGTGTTTGGCTACGATGTGCTCGACGATTATGGCGGCTCATATGTCATCACTTTCGACCCCTCCACCCAAACCCTCATCTTAGAGGAAGAAGTCAATGGCTCTGACGAAGTGGAGGAATCGGCGATGTGCTATTACACATTCGCCAAGCAAGAAGGAGTGGCCCCCGTCGAATATGACGTCCCCGAGCTTCCCGATAACTGGAACGCCAGCTTAATCGCCACCAGGATCTCCGCCATGGGCAGCACCGCCTCCTTGCCCTCGCTTCCCGGCGTCAAGGAATGCAATGTCACCGGCATCGTTGACGGCGTCTTCACCATCACCGCCGTCATGGCCTCCAGAACCAGATCGTCGATCAACGCCTATAACGAATTCGTCCAGACCATGACCTCGGCCGAATATGGCTTCACGATGGCGTTTGAAGACGGGACTTTGTCCTACACCTCTTCCGATGGCAAAATCGTCGTCCGCACGGATCTAGTGACCACGACCACCCCCTTTGTCGTGACCATCACCGTCACCTCCAGCATCCCATCCTACCCAGGCGCAAGCATCGATGCTTGGCTGGAGGCGAACAACATTACCGACGCCATCCCTCAATTCATGGTGGATTCCGCGTCCAAATATGTCTTCGTCGACTCCCCAAGCGTCTACCTCAATGTATATTTGAGATCGGGCGTCACCGCCAGCAGCATCATCTCCAAATGGAGCGCAATCCTTTCGAGGATGGGCTACAGCGTCAGGACGGTTGGCTCATTGACTTATTACGTTTCCGAGAACAGCCAAATCGCCTTCTTGCTGCAATCCAGCTCCTATGATGGCTCTGAAATCGTCGTCGTCGGCTTCCTCGACCCTGAAAACATCCCCGGAGAACAGCCTGCCGTCGTTTATCCAGGCAGCGATATCTCCGCTTATCTGCAAGGCGTCACCGACAGTTATCCTTCCTTCGACCTTTATGGGGCTAATCAATTCGCGTTCGCCGCGCCTAGCGATGGAACGATCTTCGCCTCGCTTTCGATTGGCTTCGAAAACGGCACCGACGTCAGCGGAAAAGCCGCTATGCTTACCCGCTCTTTAGCGTCTGAAGCCGATTATGGATATAGCCAAAAGACCTTCGTCATCGGCGAAACCACCTACGAAGGATTCTATGTTTCCCCCAATAGGCAAGTCGGGTTCAAGCTCCAAGCCTCCGAGAATAGCCTTGTCATCGAGATGATTAACTTCGCTCTCCATGAAGGCGTTGTCTTCCCCACTCCGGCGCCAACCCTCATGAGCATTTCGGCCAATGGCTACACCGCGGTGTATACCGTCGGCGATACCTTCGCCTTCGATGGAAAAATCTACGCCCTTTATAGCGATGGCTCCACGCAAGAGCTAAGCGTCGATGACGTCACCATCGGAACCCCCGACATGACCGTCGTCGGCACCAACGCAGTCACCATCACCTATGCGGTTGACGGCTCGATCTATACCTGCAATATCACCATCAAAGTCGAAGCGGCCCCAGAAGAGAAGTCGATTGTCTTCTATTGCCAAAACGCCTATGAATGGATTGTAAGCAAAAACGCCATCTTCAAGATCTGGGCGTGGGGCGGCGAATACGGCGGCGGCGCCTGGATCGATGTCGATGTCGAGGAATCGGGTTATTTCACCGCCTTCTCGTTCGACATCTACGAGAACGTGACGGGCTTCAAAATCCTCCGCTGCAAACCGGAGACCGAATTCCCCGATGTCTGGGATGCGAGCCTTGACGGTTACGTCCTAAGCGAGACGGAAGACCTATTTAAAATCTATGGCATCGAAAACGGCTCGTATTTCGGCTTCATCGGTGCTCCTAACCAAATGGGTTATACCTATATCTGCACCAACGAAAATTGGGATATCAAGGCCGATGGTGCTGCCTTTGCAATTTGGGCCTGGGGCGGCGAATATGGCGACGGAACCTGGCTCGACGTCGACATTTCTGGCAGCCAAGGAAATTATTACGTTGTATTCACGGCCTGGAATAACGCGGCTGGCTTCAAGCTGGTTCGCTATAATCCCGATATTGAATTGCCGGAAAACGCCTTCCCTGATAGCGGGGTTTGGAATGAATCCATGAATCTGCTTGAAATCGATGTAAGCAGGCCCGGATCTATCGGAACATTCGTTCTTTGATTGATAACCAAACCATAAACACTCCGCCATGAAACCCTGACGGAGGGTTTTCTTTTGGCCTGCAAAGGCATTCGAAAATCGATACACGTACCACCTATTTTTAGCCTGAGCAGGCCAAAAGATCATTTTTAGAACGTTAGATAATCTTGCAGATAGAAAGCCTCCCAGGCATCCATTTCTTCTTCCGGAACCCTGGGCGCTTCCTCAGCCTTCGGATAGCCGGATATATGGAATGGACCGCGCGGGACCATATACGTTCCTGCTTCGTGGTCATTGCAGCAAAGGTCCACGATTCCCAAAGCCGCTTTCCAAGCGTGATGGACGAAAATATATAGGAATCCATTCCCGAGGCGCTTGATCAAAGGCGCATAGTTTTGGATGATGTTGGTTTTGGTGACGCCAGGGTGCGTCATGTATGCACTTGCGCCTTTTTTAAGCGCGAGGGCATAGATGTCCATGACGATGCGTTTGGATATGCAATAATCCTCGAAACGTTTTCCTTTCGCGGCGCGGAAATATGGGGTGTAATCGTTGTTTTTCGGAGGCTTGTTCGCGACGGAATTGATAAAGATGTATTTGGCGTCTGGATAACGCTTATAGAAAGCATCGAATCCCGTTTGGACTCCGATCGCGTTGACCTGCAACGTGATGGGGACGCCTTGCTTGCCTAAACTTCCTTTTTTCGGGAAATAGATTCCCGCGGAGAGCACAATTCCATCGAAACGCTTTTCCTCTAAGGCGTTGATGCAGGCGATTATGGAATCGGGGTCAGCTTGGTCATAAGTAACGATTTTTGCATCCACGGGGTGCCCGAATTCCTTTTCAATTGCGTTAATTCGTCCCTTTGTCTTCTCTCTGTTTCTGACCATGAAGGTCACGGAGGCGCCAAGGAAAAGAAGCGACCTGGCTGCTTCGAGGCCTATGCCGCTGGAGGATCCTGTAACGAGGAAGTGTTTTCCTTCTTGTGAATTAACGTGCTTTCGAAGATAGCGTTCGGATTTCATCCTTCCTATTGTCCGCTTGTTCGTTGAAGAAAGGAACAATTTGGTAATGAAACCTGGTTCTTGAGGCGAGTTGATGAATTATTGCTTGCATCAAGCGAAAAAATAGTTTCGATGAA
>CAMORJ010000096.1 GCA_946623775.1 uncultured Bacillota bacterium
GCGATGTCGCCTTTATCGCAGTCCTGGGGCTCGAAAACCTTAGTGGATTCGTCCTGGGCGTGGGGGTGCAGCGGCGCGCCTTCGTAGTTCCCCGAAGTGTAGGAAGCGTGGCTGGCGGAATCTATGCTGATGCTGTTTTTGTTTACATAGCCATATGGGTTGTTGCTGTGGGTCCTGCCATTGACATAGCCATCCCCCGACATCAGATGATGGATATCGGTGCCCGCAGGGCCTTCCGCGCCGGAATCGGCTTTGAAGCCGCGGGACTGGCACCAGACATGCTCCCTGTTGGTTCCGACGTTTTGGTCGTGGATGGAGTTGCTGGTGTAGCTGCCATATGCCCATTCGCGGATCCTGCCTTCTTCCACGGTGACTCCGTTTTGATCGCGGTTCCTGTATAACGTATGCACGTATGGGTTATTTCTTGGCTTCGAGTTGGAGCCGTAAAGGTATTTGGAATAGGTGTTCGTATTCGAATTGTATCCCCCGTATGTGTCTCCGCTTGCAGGGGAAAGGGCCCATTCCCTATCGGTGATCTCATAGATTTTCCAAACCGCGTCATAGGAGTAGTAGGTGAAATCCTGAAGGATGGGTTTGAGGTTTTTGAGAAGATCGGTCCCTTTCCTTTCGCTTTGATCCAAATTGTCCAGGCTCGAATAATAAGACCGGATATTCGCTTCGCTTGTGTCATTCAAAGTGATCGATGACGGAACGACGGAGGAATAAACGGGCGACCCGGTGCCGGCGGAAGCTTTCAATGCACGGGGCACAATGCCGACGCAGGATAGGGGCAAAGCCAAGGAGAGGATGAAGGGAAGTCGAATCTTTCTCATATAGAAAGATTATGGAATATCGAGTCCGCTTTGAAAAGAAAAGACGTGCATAATTGTCGATTGTTGGTATTATGTGCATTAATTCATCCCCCGCATGTGCGCACGGGTTGAATTTTGGATGAAAATGATTAATATTCATCTCATGGAGGCAAAGAAATGAAAAAGAAAATACTGCTATCCCTATCTTGCGTCGGATTGTTGGCTTCTTGCGGCCCAACCATCGGCGCTTCCAGCAGCGGAGAAGCCACGGTCCTACCTCCCGCGAGCTCATCGTCTTCCGCAGATTCCGATCCATCTTCCAGCGGCGCGGCCTCTTCAATCGAAACCGATCCTTCCAAACAGGCCGAGAAGATTTTGGAAGGCAATTATCTCCGCACCAAAATCAACGCCGAATCGCTTGATTTCAATGTCGCGATGCAAGCGGTGGGGACCAATGAAGCCGATCAAACCCCCTATTTGGCGGACGATCACGTCTCCGTCGATTTGGACAATTTCGTCTTGGACGCCACTGTCAACAACGAGCATGAGACCTTCGAGGATGTCGAAATGGCCTTCAAGACCAGCGGCGTATTCGCCGAATCCCACACCCTCGACGTCCCTCCATTCGATCCCTCCATCATCATGGATCTGCTCGGAGGCGGATCTTCGGTGGAAGAAGAGGAAGAGCCCGAACAGCTCGGCCGCTATATGGACGTCGATGACCCTGCGCCTATTGCAGAGCCAGAAGAGGAAGAAGAGGAGGAGCAGAAGACCTACGTCCATATCGAGAACGCCATTGAGGCCACCGCATTCTCCGCGGAAGCCTATCTCAAAGAAGGCGTCGCATATCTCAACCTCAAGGACAAAGGGTTCTGGAGCGTCTTGGATTATTTCGTCGCCGACATCGATGGATGGATCGGCGCCGACTTGATTTCCACGGTCCTCGGCCTTGTGAGCACGCTTTTGAAGATGAACCCTGCATATGTCGACATGAAGCAGCTCTTCACCGTCGAGGAAGGGGAAACCAATCCCATCGATGACGCCATCGCCTCGCTCCCTTCGCTGAATCTCAGTTCGATCTACGATTTCCTTGACGATTATGAAGACGTCGTCAAAGATGCCGATGGATATCATTACACCATCAACATCGAGAAAGCCGATGTGGTCAATGCGCTCTCCGGCTTGGCCGGCGATAATGAAATGATGCAGGAAATCGTCGCCCAAATCAGCGCCAACCTCAAGATGAGGAAGTGCACCTTCGTGGTGAACCTCGTCGATGGTATGCTGGATTTGGACTTCGACGTCGATGTCGAAGCCAAGTTCCCCGGCACCTACAATCCGCTGATCGCCGATTACGAATTGAAGGGCCAAGAGGAAATCAAGCCGATGGAATTCTCCGCAGTCGCCAAAGGCGATATCCAATTCACCGCCCCTGAATCGGTGGAATGGCCCCAAACCCTCGGCGAGAGTTACGGCAACGACTTGACCGAAACCATCAAAGCCCTCATCGATTCCTTCAGCGGGAACTAATCCACAAACAAAAATAGCGGGGACGTGTATGCGTTCTCGCTTTTTTTGTTTATCGAAAACAATAGGTGCGTGTATCCATTATCTGAATTCATGGTAGAATTCGCTATATGTTGTTTGCGTATAAGAAAAGGAATTGCCGCGACTTATCCTATTTGGTCAATGTGGAAGGGAAAAGACTATTGGAAGGCCTTTTCTTTCGGTCTGGGCACCTTTATAAGCTAAGCGGCAAAGAGAGAAAGCTATATGGCTCCTTGGGGCTTAAAACGATATTGGACCTGAGGACCGATGGAGAAATCATGAAGAAGCCCGATGATCCAATCGAAGGCGCGGATTCCATTCATCTTGCTATTCTTAATGCCGAAACGCTTGGCATAACGCATGAAAAAGGGCTGAAAGGATACCGCCAGCCGCCGAATATGCCGGAACTATATGCTTCCATCGCCTCCAATCCCGATTGCTATGAAAAGATGGGCGAGGCATTGAAGGCGATGCTGTCATTGGAAGATGGTCCGCGTTTGTGGCATTGCACCGCGGGAAAGGACCGCGCAGGCATATTGACGTCATTGTTCCTGCTTGCCCTTGGGTATCGAGAAGAAGACATCATCTCCGATTATTGCCTCTCGGATGGGCCTAACCGCAAAAAAGGCAGGCTCTACCGCAACCTGATTCTGATCTTCATGTGGAAGAAGGATCTCGCCAAAGCGGTATACAAAGCGATGCTTGCCGATCGGGAATACCTGATATCCGCCTTCAACGCCATGAAAGAAGTGGCGGGCTCCATCGAGGATTACATCCATAAAATGCTTGGCATAAGCGAAGAGCAAATCGCAGCGTTCAAGGCGAAATTCATGGTTCAGGCATAAAAAAATCGAGGACGTGCATCGATATTCGCATTCCTCGATTTTTGTTTTCACTTAAGGAGCTTTTTGGAAACGTCGCCCCCGTAGATCGTTTTGAAGTCGTTCTTCATGGAGATGACGTTCAGGCCGAGGTCGGTCCATTGCTTGTTAAGCCCCTCGATTTTCTCTTCGGTGAGGTAAGAGTAATCGCGCTCCAAATCATCGGCGACGAGCTGGAATCCGGCAGAGGGGTAGGGGTTGTTGCTGATGGTGTAGACGTGCATCGATTGATCGCCGCCGGAGTTGCCGAAGCTTAGGATGGGCTGCTTGCCGATTTCGGTGATGATATTGGTAACCTTGTTGAATTTGAGGTTCTTCAATAGCAATTCGTCGGTGCGATAAATCTCGTCTTCGGGGGTCAATTGATAGCTGAGGCCATCGGTTTCGCCTTGGCCGGTCGCTTCGAGGCGGACATCCATGCCGATGATGCGCTCGGTCGGGATATCCAAAGCCTGAGGGACCAAAACCTGGCAGAGGAAGCGGTCGGAGCCGGAGACGACGTAGACTTTGAAGTCGTTGGAGTTGAGGTAATTGACGACTTCCCTCATCGGCTGATAGAAGGCGGAGCCGTAGGTCATATTGTTGAAGGAGGGGATGGGTTTGGCGATAAACGCACGCACGTAGTCCTTGAATTCCTTCAAAGTCATTCCGCTATAGGCTTTCGCGGCGAGGTTCGCATGCCTCAAATCCGTGCCGGAAGGATAGGAATTGTTATGCACGCCCTCCCTGATTTCGTTCGCAAAGGTCTTCTCTTCGTCGGATGCCTTTTCTTTGTAGGTCGGATCATCGAGGACGCGGTATTCGTACATGACGTATTCAAGATAAGTCGGGAATAGCTCGCCATAGAGGGTGCCATCCATATCGAAGACGGCGACGCGGTCCTCGGCCGGGACGAAATCCTTGCCGCTGGTGGTGACCTTCTTCACGAACTCGGTGAGCTTGGTGGAGGCTTGGCATTCATTCCAAGACGGGAGCGGATTGCTTGATGGCATATCCTGCTGGCCGCAGGCGGGAAGAAGGACGAGGGCAGCGAGACTTAGAACGCAAAGGGCTGATTTTTTCATGGTTGATGCTCCTTGGGATGGGAAAAGGATAGCCTCAAGAGGATGAAAACACAAGCGCCGCGAAGGCGGATGGGCGCTTTTCGCAAGAGAGCCGATTAGGCTATAATTGGGCATCGACTCACATATAAGAAAGGCTGATGATTATGGATACAGTAGAGAAATTTGGGCTTAAAAAAGGCGATGCAGTGCTGCTTTTTGTGCAGATGCTGCTCATATCGATCGGATTCTTGGCCTCGGGTTACCAATTGATATTCTCCATAATCCAACGCCTCCAATGGATGTCGATACTCTCGACCATCTTTGTGCTTTTGTCTTTCGTCGCTTTGGCCGTGTACGGCGTCATCGGATATAAGAAAGGGGATCTGGCATATTCGCTTTCGATCCTTCCCTTCCTCGCCGCGATTCTGGTCAACACGGTGCTGCCTGGCAGAAGCGCTCCGCAGATCGGGCTGCTTGCGGTCTTGTTGATGCTCAGCTTCGCGTTCTTGCTCCGCCAGGAAGACACGCTTTTCACC
>CAMORJ010000097.1 GCA_946623775.1 uncultured Bacillota bacterium
CAGCAAGGGCTACACCATCCATCGATGCGCGGTATGCGGATATTCCTACGAAGGGGATTATACCGATGAGCTTGAGCACCGCTATTCCGACGAATGGTCCTATGACGCCTTCCAGCATTACCATCAATGCATCGACGAAGGATACGAATACCTGAGATCCGATACCCAGAACCACGATTTTGAGGAGACAAATGTCCCCGCCACATACGAAGAAGGCGGATACGTATTGCATCAATGCAAAGACTGCCCCTATTCCTACAAAGAATCGACATCGCAGGCATTGGAGCACCATTATTCGGAGCAATGGAGCATCGATGAGGATAGCGGCACCCACTACCACGTATGCCTTGACGAAGGATACGAAAGCCTAAGGGGCGATGAGCAGCCCCATGACTACGCCATGTGGTCAACCGTGACCGAGCCAACCGCCGATGCGGATGGCCTGGAGGTAACCCATTGCCGTTTATGCATGCACGAGATACAGCGCGCCATCCCCAAACTCGAATCCGACGCCCACCTGGTATACATCCCCTATAACGACGGATACCTCGCCGGGGCGAAAAACAAAACCATCGCCGGAGACGTCGTGGTACCGCAGACGTATAGCGGCAAGGAGGTCCTCGGATTGATCGACAACGCCTTCGCGGGATGCGATTCCATCACCTCGATCTCCTTCCAGGCGCACATCGGGGAATTGAGGTCATATTCGATCTGCGAATGCGATTCCTTGGCCTTCATTCAGCTGCCCGATGCCCTGAAAACGATCCAGGCGGATGCATTCGAGAATTGCCCTGCCCTAGAGAGCATGTCCATGCCCGAGGGGCTGGAGAGCATAAGCCTATATTGCTTCAACGGGGATACCGGATTGAAAACGATAAAGCTGAACGACGCTATACGAAGCGTCACCGGCACCATCGACCTGGAGAAATGCGCCGAGCTGGATACCAATGCCCACGATGGCGGAGTCTACATCGGAAGCGACGCCAACCCGTATCTATTCCTTCTGAAATCCGGCGAAGGCGCAGACTTCGACATCCACCCCGATTGCCGCTTCCTCGGCGATTATTCCTTCAAAGACTCCAAGGCGAGCGAAATCGCCATCAAAGAAAACCTCGATGGCCTGAATAAGGCCTTCTACGAAGACAGGTACCTCCGCAAACTGAGCTTCGAAGAGGGAATCACCAACATCCCGAGCCTTGCCTTCTCCGGATGCAATAGCCTCAGGGAAGCGCATCTGCCCTCCACTTTGACGTCGATCTCCTCATTCGCCTTCTATGGCTGCGAATCGCTTGTCGCCATCGATATCCCCGATAGCGTCGCCTATATCGATAGCAACGCCTTCGAGAACTGCCGCTCCCTGCTCCTCGTGCATCTGCCGAGCTCCCTATCGGACATCCAGATGTACGTATTCTCCGGATGCGATTCGCTTAGGAGCATCCGCATCCCGGCAAACATCCAAAGCATCTTCTATGGCGCCTTCTTGGGCTGCACCAGGCTTATCGAAGTCATCAACGAATCCTCTTTGGGCATCGCCATCGGCTCCGATGATTACGGCGGCGTCGCCTCCTATGCAAGCCGCGTCGTATCAAGCCCATCCGACACCATCTTCATGGTCGACGCTAACGACAACTACATCAGCAAAGACGGGAAATCGTATTATGGCTTCGCCGGATACGGGAAAGGCGTCGTCATCCCAGAAGGCGTGACAAGCCTTGATAGCTATATCTTCAAGAACAACAAATTCATCGAATCCATCTCGATCCCATCTTCCATGACCGACATAGAGGCCGGCTCTTTCGAGAACTGCACCAGCCTCAAAACCGTCGAATTCGCTGATGGCGGCGTCACCTCCATCGGGGCGAACGCTTTCGCGGGATGCTCTTCTTTGGAAAGCATCGCATTGCCGGATTCCCTCGAGGGAATCGGCTACTGCGCCTTCAGCGGATGCGTTACGCTTGACAATGTCACCATCCCCCAAAGCGTGGAAAGGACCGGAGCATACGCGTTCAATGGATGCGCGAGCCTCAAGAACATCGCCTTGTCGAGCAATTCGTACATCGCCGATCATCAATTCAACGATTGCGGATCCTTGAGCCATCTGGAGATCCCGGAAGGCGTCAGGCGCATTGATGGTTACGCTTTCAGCGGAACCTTCCTATACACCCTGACGCTTCCCTCCACATTATCGGAATGCTCCGCCGATGCGCTTAAGAACGTCGACTTGGTGGAAATCGTCAATAAGTCGGGATTCCATATCGCCACTTCCGAGGCGGAAGAGGGAATCGCCTCCTACATGACCATCAGCGTCATATCCGATGAGCAGGACAGCCTCCTCCATGACGACGGGCAAAACGGCATCGTGTATCTAGAGGACCAGGACAGGAAAGCGATCGTCCGCTATTATGGCGAAAGCGCGGAGATCTCGCTTATCGGGTACGATGAGATCTACTCGAAAGCCTTTATCAATAACCATAACATCACTTCCTTGACGCTGCCTAGCACCATCTCCTCCATCGGCAACAACGCATTCCAAGGCTGCGATAGATTGGAGCATATCAATCTGCCGGAAGGCTTGGCTTACTTAGGCTATGGGTCATTTTTGGGGACCTCATCCCTGAAGGAGATAACCATCCCCGCATCCATAAGCGAGATATCCGCCTCGGCCTTCTACGAATCGGGGATAGAAACCCTCACGCTCAGCGAAGGGAACCAGATCGTCTCAAGCGAGGCATTCGCCTATTGCAAGAACCTGAAGTCGGTCGATATCGTCTCCACCATCAATGAAATCGGCTATTGCGCTTTCGCCTTCTGCCCCAATCTGGAGACCGTCACCTTCTCAAGCGGGGACCTCAGCTTCGGGAAAGAGGCCTTCTACTACAGCGGGATGACCGATATAGTCCTGCCAAGCGGAATCAAAGTGCTTACCTATAGGCTATTCAGCTATTCCGGCTTGGAATACCTATACATCCCCAAGTCCGTCACCGACATCGGGCTGGATGTCTGCTTCCTATCGGAAAACCTGACCACCATCGAATACGAGGGCACGGTAGAGGAATGGAGCCAAATCAGCATTTTGGGCGGGAACGATTGGATTTGGGGTACCCAGATCACCCAAATCATCTGCGCCGATGGGGTCGTTGAAATCGGCTGAGCGATCCTTCGCCGCTTGTTCAGTTCAATACGAAGAGGAATCGAAGAAAGAAATCGATAGGCAAAAGGCTTTGTTTCTTTTGTCCCGCGGCTCCAAAAAGCGGTGTTAAGAAGACTCAGACTTTACTTTTTTGTCTGAAAACCTTTACTTTTTTGCCAAAAACTATGAAAAAATAAATATAATGTAGTCCAATATGTATACCTATTTCCTTTTAGAACACAAGCTCTCCGCCCGTGGGCTTAAGAAAACTGACCTGGTTTCTTTGCTGGGGATTTCATCTAGAACCATAGCCAAAATCGCCAAAGGAGAAAAAATTGCCAATCGCGTACTCCAACGAATCGCCGAATTCCTAAACTGCGAGCCTGAGGAGCTTTTCTCTATTTCAGTAGACGATCCCGTCCTTCAAACCTTAAGGGAAGAAAAGGCGATCAAGCTTCCGGGCGGGCTTTATCACGAACTTCAAGTAAGAATGACCTACAACTCCAATCACATTGAGGGATCAAAACTAACAGAAGAGCAAACACGACTGATTTTCGAAACCAGGACCTTAGACATCAAAGGCGGGGTGCTCGTTGACGATATCATCGAGACCGTCAATCATTTCAGGTGCATCGATTATGTGATTGATGTTGCATTAGAGCCATTAAGCGAAGACATCATCAAACGCCTTCATCTCCTTCTCAAACAAGGAACTAAAGATTCGGAATTGCCTTGGTTCGCCGTTGGAGATTATAAGAAAAAAGCCAACATCGTTGGGGATAGGCTGACCACCGCGCCAGAAGATGTCCCGTCCGCGATGAAAAAACTCATCTCCGATTATTCAGAAATCCCGCATCCAAGTTTTGAAGACATCGTCGCGTTCCACGCCGAATTCGAATATATCCACCCGTTCCAAGACGGAAACGGAAGGGTGGGTAGGCTCGTCGCCCTAAAAGAATGCCTTAAAGCAGGCATAATCCCCTTCATCATCGAAGACAGAAAGAAATCCTTTTATTATCGCGGCCTTTCTAATTGGAGGCAGGAGAAAGGATGGCTAATCGACACTTGCCTCGATGGCCAAGACACATTCAAAAGCCTTCTCCACGCTTTGGGCATAGAAGAAGGCAACAAATAATCAGCCGATGAACCATTAGGCCACGCAACCCCCATTCGACGGTGACTTTTGAAGTGGCCAACGCTCATCCCCGCGAAGGTCCTCGCAGAATACGAGGGCGACTGCAACCGCTATTTCTCGGTCGAGGAATACATCTCCTACTGCGAGGGCGGGCAATTATGAAAAGAGAAGAAATGCAATGCCATGTCCTCCTCGATATGCCGGATGGAATGATGATGGGTTTATGGATACCCAAAGGCGAGGACATCAGGGATTGCATCAATGGGTTCATGGATCATTGGTTTGAAGCCATCGGAGATAGCCCGGATAAATATGGCATCATCGTCCTAGATGAAGAATGCCCTAAATGCGGCAAGCCAATGCATGTCAATAAGCGCTTCATGAATCATCGGTTCTGCCCCCACTGCCGTTATCAAGAGCATAAAGGCCCATAACCCACCCCAATCAGGCTCCAGCCAATAGCGCCTCCAATCTAAAAAACCGCCAAGCCCCAACAAGGCTGGAGCC
>CAMORJ010000098.1 GCA_946623775.1 uncultured Bacillota bacterium
GCTCTAATCGATAACAATGATAGCAAATTCCGCGAGCGAGGGCGGAAGAAACGCACGTGGTTTTAAATCAGGTGAATAACATTGCCCTAAAACTCATGGGCAATCTCTTCGTCCGACTCAAAGAAGTCAACGTTAGGATCAATATCGTATCGACCTTTAAAAACGCCGAAACTCCTCGACTCTGCCTGTTTTGGTTCAAACGAAACAAGGCGGGCAACCGGTTTGTTTCGCTTGCAGATGATGATTTCGCTTTCTTGGCCACTATCTAGCAGCTTAAGCAGTTTGCTGAGGCTTGCTTTTACCTCGCCAATATTTGCGTACATGGTGCACCTCCTAACATCTTAACGATCCAACATAGCCCATGCATTTATCACGCATAGAAAAGAAAAGCCCCGATAACAGTAGTCCGGCTTGGAAGGCCGGGGGTCATCTAGGCCAAGTTCATTCTATCCGATAGAAGAATGATACACAATCCCATTTCCGGCACCCTCTGAAAGAAAAAGACCGCGAGGCGCGGTCAATGGTTTCAAGCGAGGCTGCTCCAGCGCTTAATTGTCTAAGATAAGGAGGATATCTCCGACAATATAAAGCGCAGGCGAAACAAACAGCAAGATCATGGAAAGGATGAAATCGCTATTGACAACGCCACCCATCACGGCGGAGACAACGAGAAGCACCGCTAATAATATACAAAGAATGCTAACAACGAAGCCAATCGAAAAAATGAAGTTTGACTTTCCACGAATGCCCGCTATGACGGCAGAAATCGACATGAGGGCGAAAACGATACCAACGATGAAGGATATCGCGGCGGTCCTTGCAGTCTCATCACCGAAGTTGAACCACCCTATCGCGGGATCGTTCATTTGGGTGATACTCGAAATTAACAGCGAAACCGCAACGTAGATAAAGGCCGGAACCGAGAAGAACAATAAAACGCGTCCGACAATATTTTTGGCTGAATGCATAATAGTTTCCTTTTTGTTTTTTCTATCTTACATCAGCCCAAAGGAAAACCGCAACGATTGAGGTGGTTTCGCGCAACAAAAAGCGCGCGACCCATACATGGCTCGCGCGCATATATATAAGAAGGTTATTTCTTGATTTCGAAGGAGATGACGGTCACCGCCCCACTGCCCTTATAAGAGAGGTATAGAGGAGCTTTGTTCCCTTTGAATTCATAGGGCATCTCGACATCGGCCCAATCGGCGGAGCCATCGAACTTGGCGGAGGCTGCGCCTTCCATCTCGGGGTTATCGGCAAGCAGGATCTCGCCGGCGTCGCCTTTGAGCTTGATGGAGATATTCACCTTCTTGTCGAAGTTGAAATACTTGTAGCCGGCGACCGCGCCATCGCAGAGGTTGCAAAGGAGCTGATGGCCATCGCGATACTCGAAATACGGGTGATCGGGGAATTTGGCGTATGCGGGTTTGCCGTAGATGACCTTGCGGTTAGGCGATTTGCCTTTCAGCGCGACCGCGATATAGGCGGGATAGACGTCATATTCGTCGAACGGTTTGCCGCGGAGGCCATAGGAGGTCATCTCGACCATCTTGAAGTGGCCGTCTTTGTCCATTTCGATCTCTTCGGCGATGCCTTGGCGGTTGTTCTCGGTGAAGTTGGTCTGGCGATGGTAGAAGACATAGTATTTGCCGTTGATGAATTCGACGGAGCCATGGGTGTTGCCATAGTCCTGGATCGGCTCGGTCCTGCCTTCGTAGCCGATGTCGCAGTTGGAGCAGAGCACGCCGCCGAAGACGAAGTCGCGGTCAGGATAATCGGAGATGGCGTAGGCGAGTTCGTGGCTTTGGGAGGACGAATAGATGGCGTAGTACTTGCCATTGAACTTCCTCATGGAGCTCGCTTCGTAGAATTCATGCCCCTCGAATCCGGTGCCCTGCCCATTGGCTTTACCGGGGATCAGGTTCTTCGGGCCTTCCTCGATGGTCATCATGTCTTCGCCTAGGCGCATAACCTGGTTGCCGAAGGCGCCGATGTTGCGGGCCCTCTTGAGCATGAGGAGGAATTTGATGCCGGGATCGTCGCAGGAATAGCCGGAATAGAGGTAATTCTTGCCATCATCATCCCTCAAGCAGCCCGGGTCAAAGCAATGCCTGTCGCCTTTCTTGTGGCCATAGGGCTTGCCGTCTTTATGGCGGACGACGCCGATATAGGTATAGGGGCCATCGGGTTTATCGGAGACGCCGACGCAGATGAGGTTCTGCCAGGCGAAGCAATAATAGATGTAATAGCGTCCATCGGGTCCTTGCATGACGTCGGGGGCCCACATGCAGTTCGCGCCGAAGGGGTCTTTCTCTTTCCTCTTCTTCAGCGCGACGCCGGGGCAAGACCAATTGGACAAATCGTCGATCGGGGCGCTCCAGACTTCGTAGTCGCCCATGCAGAAGGAATGGCCGTTGGGCAGATCGCGGGAGCCATAGACGTAGACGCGGTCGCCGAAGACATGGGGTTCGCCATCGGGGACGTAGATGCCTTCTGGCAAATAGGGGTTCATGGATTTAATCATATTTTCGGTATCTCCTTTATCTATTTTTGATCGCCGGGTAATAACGGCGGAATTCTTCATAGCGTTTCTGATAGAGCTCGACGAGTCTGGGCTCGGGGTGGATGACCTCTTTGACCTTCATCGCCTTTTCCTTCGCTTCCTCTAGGCTAGCGAAGGCTCCATCCTCCACCGCTGCAAGAAGGGCCATTCCGAAGGATGGACCTTTCTCCGCGGCGTCGGAGATGAGCAAGTCGATGCCGAGGATATCGGCTAAGATCCTTTGCCATAGGCGCGATTTGCATCCGCCTCCGGTCAGGTAGGATTGTTTGATCTTGATGCCGGCCTTTTCTAATTCGAGGAGGGAATCCTTCAAGGCGAATCCAACGCCTTCTAGGACCGCTTGGGTCAGATCTTCCCTCTGGGTGGCTAGGCTTAGCCCTACGAAGGCGCCTCTAGCAAGAGGATCGTTCCAGGGGCTGCGCTCGCCCGATAGGTAAGGAAGGAAGAAGACGCTGTTGTTGCCAAGGCTCTCTTCTTTGATGGCTTTCTGCTCGGTGACGAAGTCTTTGCTGTGGAAGACGTTCTCCTGCAGCCACAAAAGCGAAGAAGCCGCGGAGAGCATGCAGGCCAATGCGCAGTATTTGCCGTTGGCGGCATTGAACCCATGGATCGCGCCTAGCGGATGGGCGAATGGCTTATCCGCGGGGGCGAAGATGGTGCCGGAGGTGCCGATGGAGATATTGCATTCCCCTGGCTGAAGCGCGCCGATTCCCAAGGCAGCGCCGGCATTGTCGCCAGCGCCCGCGAGGACTTTGACCTCCTGCGGGAGGCCTAATTCATCGGCGAATCCCTTGGTGAGGGTGCCGATGCAGGCGGAGGAAGGCATGATTCTGGGGAAATAGGATTCGGGAAGGCCGGAAAGGGCGATCATGTCTTTGTTCCACTGTCCTTTCTCGACGTCGTAATAAAGGGTCCCGCAGGCATCGCTAGGCTCGGTGACGAAATTGCCGGTCAGGCAATAGTCGAGATAATCCTTGGGGAGGAGGACCATGCGGATCCTCTGATAATTCTGCGGTTCGTTGTTCTTGACCCAAAGGAGTTTTGGGAGGGTGAATCCCGCGAAAGCGATGTTGCAGGTTCTCTCCAAAAGGGTCTTCTCGCCGATCTCGGAATTGAGGTATTCGACCTCTTTCACCGAGCGGCCATCGTTCCACAAGATGGCGGGGCGGATGACTTTGTGGGCCTCGTCCAAGATGACCAAGCCGTGCATCTGGCCGTCGATGGCGATGCAGCGGAGGTTTTTCTTCTCTTCGGGGAGAAGGACTTCGTTGATGCCATCTTTCAAGGCTTTCAGCCATTCGGCAGGGTCTTGCTCGCTGTAACCAGGGGCAGGAAGGATAAGTGGATAGTTTTTGGTGAGGTCGCGGACCAAATGGCCTTGCTCATCGAGAAGGGTGAGCTTCAAGCCGGAAGTCCCTAAATCACAGCCTAGATAAAGACGCATAATCGCTCCTAAATGTATTGGTTCAATATCTTTGATATTATCCTTTCCGCGTCTATGTATGACAAAGCGACTTTGTAAGATTTCGGTTCGACAATCTTTCGATTTTGGCCATTCCAATTTTAATGGCTGGAAGCCTATCTAGGCTTATGCCCTTTTTTCATGGCGATGCGCGCAGGAAAACGAAAAGGTCGGCGGCATTAGCCCCAATGCCGCCGACCCCAGAAAGGAGGGTATGGAGAGTCGTTGATTAAGCTAGAAGAGCGATTTGCTCAAGTTTGACCGCGGTGCCTTTGCTTTCGATGACGATGGTGTGCGAATCGGAAGCGAGGTTGAGGCCATCGACCAAAACCGCGGGGATCCAGTAGTCGCCGCCTAAGCCGAGGGCGGAGGTGGCGAACGAAGTGGCGTTCAAGGTCTTCACGACGCCGTCGATGGTGACCTTAAGCGCGCTTTCGATGGTCGCGGAGGTAGAGGCGGAGGCGATTTTGGCGATGAGCCTGTTGCCGCCGGCATTGACGGTGAAGGACGCCTTGGTGGATTCGCTGGTCAGCTGGACGTAGTTGGGCGCGCTGCGGAACTGGCTGGAAGAGGTGAGCGAGACGCCGGTGAGGGTGGCGTCGGCGACGCCTTTGACCACGCAGGGGTTGGGGTTAGCGGTCTTGTTGGTGCCTTCGGTCAACATGTTGA
>CAMORJ010000099.1 GCA_946623775.1 uncultured Bacillota bacterium
CATTGCTGGCGAATGGTATTATGCGGAATACTCCACCACTTTTCAAGTACTTTCTAACACGCGCGCGAAAACGCGTGAATAAGGAATAAGGATGTCACAATTTGATTTGGATGACGGGGCGGATTCCAACGTCGACGAAAGCCACGTAATAATGACTCGGGAGCCCCCAAGTGTCGACGCGCAGCGCATCGCTTGCCGGTTTGCTTGGGGAGCGGAGCCACCAAGATGCTTTGCCTTCGTAAGAATAGATGCCTCTTGCAAGGGCATAGTCGGTAAAAACTCCCTCTCTTTCCGAAAAGCTTCTAAATCCGAAAGACTCGCTCATGACTTCGGCATAGCTAAGTAGGAACACCTTGTCTTTCGTATTCTCACAGCATTCTGGCGGATTCTCAGGATCCTCGGTGGAAGACGGGGAATTGTTGACCAAAGTCCATAGAATATTCGACGAGCCAAGGGAGAATGCGGTCTGCAGGAAATCGCCGTTTAGCCATCTCCTGATTTCGGAGAGGGAATAATCGTTTGTGTTCTTTTTGATGTTCGAGCGCGGATCGAAGCCATGGACATCCAAAAGCCGTTCGGACATCAAGACGCACCGATCGCCACCCCTTCTGAGGATTCTCCATTTGATCGGTTCGCAAGCGAACCAGTATTCCTGCGCCCGCATGACCCTTTTGCCTGAAGCAAAGGAATACTCGTCCTCATAAGGGGTCGCCAAAATCTTGGCGTAATATCTGCCTTGATGCAGATACCATCCATTGCCTTGAGGGCTTGGTATCTTCTTCAATTCCGCGAGCAAAGCTGGCTCTTCCACAACGGTTTGGGGGTAATAGCCATAAAAGACGGATTTGCCATTCCTGCTTAGGACCGGCTTGGAGGCATCGGGAAGGGACGCCTTCTCAGGAAGAGGCTTCCTAACCTCATCGGATTCTTTGGAAAACGCGATCCTGATAGCCGGACGAAGGCCAATCGTGCCCATGATGGCGCTTTCGGAGCTGAGCAAACCGAAGGAATTCAGGCAGAGGAATTCTTCTCCGCTGTTCGACGATGGCGAACGGAGCCACCAAGGCGAGGCTTTGTTGTAGTCCGAAATCCGAATGGAATGGGCCAAAGCGAAATCAGTCGGACGGGCGGTCTTTTTGCCTCCGTGAGTGAAACCATAAAGCGGGTTCTCCACGTCTACTGCGCTTAAAAGGAATACCGCATCATCAAGATCTTCGCAGGTATTGGGATTATCAGGCTCCCCCGTGGAGGCGGGGGAATTATCGATTCGCGACTTCAAAATGGCCGACCTGCCTAGGCAAAAGGCGGAATGAAGGAACTTTCCATTGAGCCAAGCCCTCATTGCGGACCTGGAATAATCATTGCCATAGTCTCCTCCGAAGGAAGAGTCTAAAGCAAGCTCCGAAAGCAAGAGCAATGAGCCCTCCTCTATGGCGAGGATTCTCCATTTTATCGGTTCGCAGAGGAACCAATAGGTCTTTTCCCTTTCAATCTCCGTTCCCGAAAAGAAGAGCGCCCCCCTTTCATTTGGTCTCGCGACTCTTTTGTGGTAGTACCTGCCTTGATGCAGATACCATCCATTGGCTTCTTTCTTCTTTAGGCCGTCAAGCTGATTGATTAGAGCAGGGTCTTCTACCACGGTCTGGGGGAAGATGCCATAAAACACGGTCATGCTCTCCAAGTCGACGAAGGGTTCTTCCTCTTTTTTGGGCTTGGCACGGGCCACTACTGGAATTGAATCCAAAGAAGAGTCTTCCGGTTCGACGTTAGAGGAAGCGTGAAGCAATTCGTAGATGCGCTCGGAAAGAAGGCCGTAATTGTCTTTTTCTGCGCCATCGATCCATTGGATCCCTTGGAAGAAATGCTTGAAGCGCACGCTGTTGTTCCTGTCCTCCAGGCGATATTCAAGCCTTTTGGTTTTCCCTAGCTTTTCGGCGGTATCGAGCTCCCATTGCACGTCTTCCGATTGCATCGAAACGCTGGAAGCGAACACCAAGAACACCTCGCATTTCCCGATGGCGGCTTGGATGTAGTCCCGATAATTCCTGACATCGATCGGCATGTTCCTCTCGCAATACCAAATCCTGTAGCAGTCCTCCTGCTCCAGCTTGTTGAGCAGAGGCATGATTCTCTCTAAGTCTTTTCGGGCGTGGCAGATGAAAACATCGCGCGTCACGTTCGCGTATAGTTCTTCTTCCACGCTTCTTCTTTCCAAAGCCTTCTGAAGCCTAGGGAAAAGAGATTCATCGCCTTGGTTTTTCAAGAAGGCTTTGGCCTCCTGCTCATCGATGGCTTCGGATTTATCGATGAGATAGGGATAAAGCGCCTTCTTCTGATAGGCGTTGAGCTTTACGGAAGGATCCAATAAGAACTGATGGTATTGCTTTCTATGGCTTTTGCGGCGATAGAACCTCTTGATGGCGGTCGCCAAAATGTCCTCGGGCAGCACGCGGAGGATGTCGTCGCATCTTTCTATGATGATGTCAGGGTCAGGGTAATCGGCTTCCAGTTCATCGTTTAATTGATGGCGGAGCACGCCTAAGTCGGCTTTTATCCCACGGGATATGGCTTCTTCAATCCGTTCCTCGATGTCTTTCTTCTCTTCCATCGATAGCAGCGACCCGCATATCGCGCAGCGGAAAAAGCCATTCTCCTGAGTGAGTTTTCCTTCGTTGCAGTTAGGGCAGAGCAATAGTTTCATATCGATGGCCTCGTTTGCTTATTGCGGCTTATTCCGCTTGATTTCCTTCCATTTCACGGTTTTGGAGGAGACGCCTTTATTGACGGAAGAGCCATAGGCGAACATCGCGAACGCCCCTAGCCAAATGCCTTTCTTGGCTTGCTTATACCAAGTCGGGCCGAGTATCTTGCGGTCCAAGAACACCCCAAGCCAGGACTGGTAGGTCCAGAAGGCGTAATAGAAGAGGAAGAAGCCCGCTCCAACCATGAGGGTGACCATCATGGTCCAGAAGGCGGTGCCGTCTAGCCCTGAAGAGAATAATGCCTGGCTATAGACGGGGATGCCCCCTGCCTGAAGCCCTAATGTCAGGAAATAGAATCCGAAATAGGCGCCTAGCCCAATGCCGAGTATCATCGGCAGAGGCACGAAGGACAGCTGGCACCACATATCGAAATAGGTGAGCTTCAGCGTGCGGAAGAATTTGCCTAGTAGCTTCCCGCCTTTTTGCCAATAGAGCTTGCTTAGGGCATTGCTCATCCTGGCGTTTCTTGCGGCGGTATCCTGCTTGGAGGATGGCTGGTCTTCGTAGACGATCGCGTCTGGGACGTAATCGATGTGCCTTCCTTCCAGCATGCGGAGCACCGCGAACTCGGCATCATCGATGCCAGACATGGCGTCCCAGCCGCCGATGGCGAATAGCGTCTCCATCGATACCATCATCCCAGCGCCGGAGATCATCGAATTCATATGGCATCTCTGCCTGAAGTTGCATGCCAATCTCGAGTCGCGGGCGTAATAGCAAGCCGAGACGCTCGTCCATAGGTTCTGGCCCATGTTGGTCGGGGCTTCGTGGGCACGCGCGATCTCAGCCCCTGCATTGAGGGCGTCCGACATCCTCTTCAGGAAATCGGGGCAAGGGATGTTGTCGGCGTCGAATTTGACCACGGCGTCATAGGGGATGCCGCTTTTCATGATCTCGTCGATCAGCAATTTGATCGGGAAGGCGGCGCGCTTCTTGTCGGGATCGTCGCAATGCCTTTCGTAGACGATCGCGCCGGCCTTCTTGGCGAGTTCATAGGTGTTGTCGGTGCAATTGTCCGCGCAGACGTAGACGTCATATAAAGAGGATGGATACTCTAAGTTATGCAGCAAGGCATGGACGGAATCGTAGATGACGCTTGATTCGTTGTGGGCGGGGATGATGATGGCGAATCTCTTGAGATTGTCCGATGGCGGGAATGACTTGGGCTTTAGGAAGCCGAAGAACACGAAAACGAATTGCCACGACAGCAATATGAGCAGGAACAAGGCGAGCAAGCCCGCAAGTCCGGTCAGAATCCAAAACACGATATCCATAATGACAGGTGAAAGAAATCCCCCGGACGTCGCCGGGGGATCGTTATGATGCGATTAATAATTGACGACGCTTAGTTCGAAGTAGGCCTTCGGATGCTTGCAGACGGGGCAGATCTCAGGGGCGTATTTGCCGATGACGATATGTCCGCAGTTGCGGCATTTCCAGACGGCGAGATCGTCTCCGACGAAGACGACTCCGCCTTTGACTTTCTCCAATAATGCGCGATATCTCTCCTCATGGTGCTTCTCGATGGCGGCGACCATGCGGAATTTGGCGGCGATTTCCTTGAATCCCTCTTCCTCGGCGACGCGGGCGAATTCGGGATACATCTCGGTCCATTCGTAGTTCTCGCCCCCTGCTGCTTCCTCCAGGTTCTCGATGGTGGAGGGGACTTCGCCGTTATGGAGGTATTTGAACCAGAGCTTGGCGTGCTCTTTCTCGTTCTCGGCGGTCTCTAGGAAGATGGCGGCGAGCTGCTCATAGCCTTCCTTTTTGGCTTTGGATGCGAAGTAGGTGTATTTGTTGCGGGCCTGGGATTCCCCGGCGAAGGCGGCGAGAAGGTTGGCTTCGGTTCTCGATCCTTTTAATTCCATAGATTGGTTCTCCTTGTCTGTTTTATGTATGTTGTAACCGTATATCCCATTATAGGGATAAGA
>CAMORJ010000100.1 GCA_946623775.1 uncultured Bacillota bacterium
GCAAGGGCTACATCGATACCTTCAGATACCTCCACCCGGAGCAAATCCAGTATTCCTGGTGGTCTTATCGCTTCCACGCCAGGGAGAACAACGCCGGCTGGCGCATCGATTATTTCCTCGTCTCGGAATCCTTGAAAAGCAAAATCAAGGCATCCGAAATACACGACGAGATCTTCGGTTCCGACCATTGCCCGGTTCTATTGGAACTGGACATCGCTTGATTCGGCCTAGTCTCTGCCACGCTTGCAATGCAGCTTCTCGGCTACATGCGGGACAACATCGTCCCCGCCGTTTATGGCGACCCAACCGAAGGTAAGAACCCGAACCTTAAGGCGTCTTGATCCCGAGGCGCCTTTTCAATATAAAAGCCCAGGAACGGCGAGCGTTCCTGGGCTTTGCAATATCAAGCGAGCTTACCGAAGCTTCAAGCCGCAGGAGAAGGCTTTCGCGACTTCTTCCCCAAGGGCCAAATAGGCGTTGTTGCAGGGATCGAAGCAGATCGGCTGGAGTTTTTTCGGGTCGATTTTGCCATCGGTCAAAACGGATTCGTCCGCGGACACGTTGACGATCTCGCCCCTCATGATGCAGGTTTCGGGGTCGTAGTCGATAAGGCGGCATTCCAAAGCCATCGGAAGCTCGACGATGATCGGGCAATCCAGCATCGCGCCTTTTTCGACGTGCCATCCGGCTTTTTCGATTTTATCAGGCACTTTGTTGCCGGAGACGATGCCGACGTAATCGCAGGCTTCGACCTGGGGGACGGTCCCCATGGAGACGGAGAAGGCCTTGGTCTCCAAGATGTCATAGACGGTCTTATGGTTTGAAGACAGACAGATGGAGATCTGGTTCTCTTCCGAGATGCCTCCCCAAGCGGCGTTCATGGCGTTGGGGTTCCCCTTGGAGTCGTAAGCGGCGAGGATGAAGACGGGCTGAGGATAGGTTAGTGGCTTTGCGCCGAAGGATTTTCTCATGGATATATGCTCCTGGTGTTTATTAGATTATCGATTTTCCGCGTTGCAAAAGCAAATCAAAAGCTCACGCTCTTGCCATTGGCGGCCCAATGGTTTTGCCCGCGCGGAAAACTATTTCGTTTTAAAAACTAGCAAGGTAAAAACAATGCGTTGTTTCTAAAGGAAATAGGTTATAAAATGTTGCCATGGCACTAGCCACTATATTGTTAGCTGCGGCGGCCGCGAGCTCGCTTGGATTATATTTCGGGTTAAACCTCCACACCGATTGGGTGTGGTTTTGGGTGCCCATCGTCGCGCTTTTCGGCTTCTTCGTCGCCGGATTCGCCGCCCATATCATCCTGCTTTTCTTAGGCGGGGTATTCATCAACCCCAACAAGAAGAGGGAGAAGGTCAATCGCTTCGCCTGCTGGCTCATCCACAATACCTGCTTCGTATTGCTCATCGTCCTCCGCGTCAAGGTCAACGCGAAAGGCTTGGAGCAGCTCCGCGGCAAGAAGGGATACGTCCTCATCTCCAACCACCTATCGATGTTCGATCAGATCGTCATGCTCGCAAAGCTTCCGACCTCGCGCGTCATCTGCATCTCCAAGCCCGAGAATTTCTCGATCCCCGTGGCTGGCAAATGGATCGCTTTGGCGGGGTATCTGCCCATCAACCGCGAATCGATGGTCGAAGGGGCAAGCGTCATCGAGAAAGCCAAAAAATACCTCTCGCAGGGGATTTCCGTCTATGTCTGCCCCGAAGGGACCAGGGCCAAAGACCACGAGCTTCAGGCCTTCCATAACGGCACCTTCCACCTCGCGGTGGACGATGGCAACGACCTCGTCATCTGCGCGCTCCGCAACACATGGCAGATCAAGAAAGGCATCGTGCTTTTCAAGCATAACGTCTACGCCGAGATCCTCGAGACCATCGACGGAGAGAAAACAAAAGGGCAGCCAACCGAGCAAATCGCGAAATATAGCCACGACAAGATCGCGGAGTATTTGGCGGGTTGGCTGATATAACAGGAGTTTTAACATGAAGCATTTAATCGTCGTCAACGGAGCCGCCGGAAGCTTCGACGCCGCCTTCGAATCGAAGATCGCCTCCGCCTTCGAGGGATTGGACTATGAAGTCTACAAGACCACCGGTCCCCGCAGCGTCATCCCATATCTGAAAGAATACCTCGCCAAAGCCAAGGACACCGTCCGCATCTATGCCTGCGGCGGGGACGGAACCGTCCACGAAGTCGTCAACGCCGTCATCGGATTCGATAACGCCGAAGTCGCGATCCTCGCCATCGGCACCGGGAACGATTTCGTCAAGATCTACGGCGGGAAGGAGAAATTCCAGGATTTCTCGGCCCTCATCAACGGCAAAGTCCAGCCAGTCGACGTCTCCGAGCTCACCGGAGAAGGCGTCGATGGCCCCCTATATTCCATCAACGTCATCAACTTCGGCTTCGACGCGATCGTCGGGGCGATGGGCAACTATTACAAGGAACACGGCCTTCCCGAAGGCGTCAAAGAAGGGACCAACCCCTATGACTACGCCTTGAAGCACGACGCCATGAAGCATGGCCGCTTCAACGACATCGAAGTCTATGCGGATGGGGAGAAGCTCAACGAAAAGCAGATGCTGCTTGCCACTTTGGCCCAAGGGCAATATGTCGGCGGGCAGTTCCGCTGCGCCCCCAAAAGCGACAACACCGACGGCTTGATCGACGTCTGCGTCCTGAAGACCATGACCTTCTTGGGCCTAGGCATGATCATCGGCACCTACACCAAAGGCGGGCATCTCGATAAGCCGCGCAAGAAAATCGTCTACCGTCGGGCCAAGGAAATCAAAATGTGCTCTCCTTCCGACTTCGACGTCTGCGTCGATGGCGAGATGATCAAAGGCAACAACTTCACCGTCAAGGTCCTCCCCGCCGCCGTCAAGCTCGTCATCCCCGAATAAAAAAGCAACGCTTTTGAAATCCTGGCTCACCGCGAGTCAGGATTTTCATTTCGCGCGGTTCCAAACAACTTTGTAGCATATGCAACAAAGTTCCTCAATATGCGATGGCGCCTAATGAAAAAGGGCCTTGCGGCCCTGGGATTTACCGTTTTTCCTTATCCTGCATGCATCAACAGCTCTATGAATTTGATGATGCCGATGACGATGGAGACGGAGTAGAATCCGTTGCTGATCCACATGAGGACTTTGGTTGCCTTCTTCTTGCCCTTGATGCAGACGAGCGTATTGGCGATCGCCAGCGGTATGTCGATGATGGAGTTCGCGATCGTCAGGATCATGATCGGAACGATGACGATGACCATCACGATGACCTCGCCGATGGCTTCTCCCGCATTCTCCGGATCGGACTTGGCGAGCAGCGCCGCCAAATCAAACGGCAGCGAGATGAGCGCGAACGCCAAGCCTAAGGTCGCCAATACCAAGAAGATAATGGCAGGAACCAAGCGCGAGCCTGGCTGCTTTTTCTGCTTTTTGGGTTTCTTGCCCCCTTCCTCAACCGGGGTCTCTTCGGGGGCTATATTGAGTTCTTCGTCTTTCATATCGACAAAATTGTGCCCTTTAACGAAAAGATAATCAAGCCTTCTATAACCTTATATATAAATAAAAGATCCCAAAAGGGACCAGTAGGGAATAGCGTCAATTGCCTGATTGACTATGTTAGAAGAAAGCGCTGAAAGCGATGATGGCGGCAAACTCGGCAACGGCGATGCCGATCGCGGTCAGATAGACCGGCGTGTGTTTGTGCATATAATCCGAGGACAAGCCAAGGACGGCGAAGAAGATGCCGAGGATTCCGCCGAGTATTGCGAATATGATGGCGGAAGAGCCATAGGCGCGCAGCGTCTTCTCTTCGTTTGCGTCCTCCACGATGCGGACGAACTGCTCGTCGTGATCGCGCTGGACTTCATTGGCATCCTCAAAGGTGAGGGTTTCGTTTTCAACTAAGTATTCTGCAGTGGTCATAAGTGATAACCTCCTGTTCGCTCCAGGTCCGGAGCAGGAGATAATTTAGTCCTCTTTGATTTGTTTTCAAGAGGATTTTCATCGGAAAACGCTTACATTTTTGCACATGAAAACGCTTTCAGTGAAAATATTTTCATTGATTTTCATCGATACTAATTGCGCTTTTTCGTTTGTTTCATGAGAAAAAATATTTTTTCTTTTCATGAGCGTTTTCAAAAGGAAAGTCCACTATCGCAATGGTGAAAACCACGCTATAATGAAATCACTATGAAACTATTAGGAAGAATCTTGCTGCTTGTTTGTTTTGCCGCCATCTGCGCGATCTACATCCCCATGCTCATCAAAGCCATTCAGGAGCTGAACGCTGCCGGATGGGTCGAGCTATTCGGCGAAAACCAAAAGCCTTTCTCCCAATTCCTGGCAAGCATCCTCATGTTCATCTTCGCCATCATCGCGCTCGTATCGGTCATCACGGGCGTGCGGAATCCGGCGTTCCTTGGTTATTGCTTAGGCGTCATTCTCGTCCATGTGGTTTTCGCCGTCATGGGTTTCATCAAAGGGACCACGACTTGGGATACCCTCGATTACATCGGACTAGGAACGACGTTACTTATCCCCATCACCGGATTCTTCGGGAACCTGTTCCTGGGGAAGCCCTACTGATTGCCCATCGATAGAGGCGGCTGCGGCCGCCTTTTTCTTTTTGGAATATTCGATATTGAAGCGCCCTTCGAACATCAAA
>CAMORJ010000101.1 GCA_946623775.1 uncultured Bacillota bacterium
GAAGGAGCATAGCGGATAGGTGGCGGAGCCGGAGACGTTGCCGTAGTTTGTGCCGTCGGCGGGATAGACGCCGCTGGAGTTGGTGTACCTTCCCTGGGTCACGCCGGTCTGGTTGGTGTCATATGGGCCAGACAAGGCAAACGCCGGGCTGGAGGCGAAGTCATAGACATAGGTATCGGTCAATCTGCCCGAGGGGTTCTTGACGCCATAGAGGATGTCGGGGATGGCGAGGGCGCCATAGTCGCCCGTGCATCCGACCACAAGGGCCGCGTCGACATCGTATTTCTCCAAGAAGGATAGGTTCATCGCGTTGGTGGAGTTGATGAGGACGATGGTCTTGGAATAGTTCTCTTTGGCGTATTCGAGGAGCTCTTCCTCTTCGGCGGAGATATCCAAATAGGTGCGGGTGGCATCGGTAGTGATGTTCTTTCCGCCTTTGGTGGTGGACTTGTATTGGACCTTGGGGCAATCGTTGGATTCGCCGGTCACGCGGCCAATGACAATGAGCGCGGCATCGCCGTAATCGAAGCAGGAATCGTAAAGGATGTCCTCGTAATCCGCGATTTTGGGTTCGTAAAGGACGCTGAGCTCGCTCGAATAGGTATGCAAAGCGCCTTGGTTGTCGTTCCAGAAAGGACGCGCGGAAAGCCAATCGGCATAGAACGCTTTCAGATTCGGGTCGTAGTTGATCTTCGCCTCATCCAACGCCTTATAGAGATCATATGTCTTCCTTGGGTTGGTCGCGGCAGGGGTGGCGACGCGTCCGGAGCCGGATCCGCCATAGACCCAATCCTGGGCGCCCCATCCCAAGACCGAGACGTATTTGTCTTGGCTTGATAGCGGCAGCGCGTTGTTCTTGTTGCGGACGAGAACGATGCCCTCTTCCTCGATTTGCTGGGACATCTCGGCCGCGGATGCGGCGAGCTGTTCCGCTTGCCCTTCGCCGAGCTCGACGTTCGTGGTCGAGGCGAAGGTGTCAAGCAGGTCTTTGAAGGCGGTATTGCCAAGCACCGCTAAGGTGGTGCCGAGGACCGCTAAGAATCCTCCGCCGATCCAAAGACCTAATTTCAGACCTTTTTTCATAAGCGTTTTCCTTTCTTTGCCTATTTGGCTTGCTTCATGACTTTTCTAGCGTAATCGACGATTTGCTTTGCGTGCTCCCCATCGGACAGATGTTCGGGGAGGAAGAAGCCTACCGATGCTTTTTCCGCCGGGACGATGTGGATGAGGCGCAGCCATTTGAAGATGGCTTGCGACGAATCGGGGAACAAGAACGTTCCGGCCGATCCATAATGGATGATTTCCATGATGGTGGAGAACTGCGAGGAGCTCAGGATGATGTTGGGGGTGATGCCTTTTTCCTCGAACCTCTTCGCCGCCATCAAGGTGAGGGTGGAATCCTCGCCGGGGTAGGCGATGGGGCAGTTTGCGATTTCCTCGAAGGTGATCGTCTCGCGATTGGCGAGCGGATGGCCGGAGGAGACTGCGAAGCACATATTCGCGATGGCGACGCGCTCTATTTTGATGCCCGGATGCTCGAAGTCGGGCGGGAAGACTGCGATTGCGATATCGGCTTTGCCAGAGGCCACATCCTTCGCGGCTTGCTGATAGCTGGCTTCGCGCACGCTGATCTTCGTTTCGGGGTATTCGCTTTGGAACCGCGGGACCACCGAAGCGAATACGTCGCCCCCGATGGCAAGGGGAATGGCGACGCGGACGGTCGATTTCGATTTGGCATAGCTATGCGCTCTCTTCACTGCGTCATCGAATTCTTTAAGACACGGGTACAAGATATCGTAAAGTCGTTTCCCATCGTCAGTCAATTGAAGTGCTTTGTTGCGCCTTGCGAACAAAACCAAGCCGAATTCCTTTTCCATCTCGCGGATGGCATAGCTGACGGCAGGCTGGGAGACATCCATGGATTTCGCGGCCAAGGTAATCGATCCCGTCTGGACTACGGAGCAGAAATAACGGATATGAATCAGGTTCATGCTTTTGCCCCCTCTTGATTCAATGCGGCTTTGATGACGTCGCACATCGCTTCGTTTTTGGCTTGCCCAATGCGCTGATTCTCCCATTTGTTCAGGATATCGAAGAAGTCATCGCATTCCGTCAGGCTCTTGATTCTCGCCCTTTCTGGGTGGTGCTCGCCCCAGGTCGGGACGCAATATAGGCCCCAATTGGACCATCCCCTGACCTTATAAGACCAGGTGGTCCAATGCAGATTGTTCGAATTATATAAGGATAATACGCGCGCAAGCGTTTCGTTCTCCTCGCTGCCGAAGACGCGGAATTCGCCCATGTAGATGGGCACGCCATAGTCGGCGTCCACGAGGTTTTTCACCTTTGCGCTATGGGAGGCGAACTGCAATTCGTCATCGTCTTGCCCCGACCATTCGTAGTGGTGGTATTGGTAGATGATGTTCTCCCAGCCATAGGCTGTGGGATTGGGCAGATTGGAGGCATCCCAGCAGGATTCCATGATGATGATGTGATTCTGGTCGATGGCTCGGATCGCTTTATAAAGCGTATCGAAATAATCCCATTGCTGTTTGCCGGTCGTGGTGGTGTTGTCAAGCCCGGCGGAATTATCGCCCGCCGGCTCATTCAATAGGTCATATCCGGCGATGTTTGCATAATCTTTATAGCGCCTTGCGAGGTCTTGCCATGTCCTGAGGGTCAATTCTCGGAATGCCTCGCCCATCTCGTCTTTGTTCCAAAGCCAATCGTGCTGGCGGGCATCGATGGAGTGGTCATTGCCGTTTTGGCTGCCCCAGGCGCCGTGGAGGTCGAGGATGACATAAAGCCCGTGGCGTTCGGCGTCTTGGATGAACTTGTCGATCTTGCCGAGATGCTTTTCGCGCAAAGTCAGGGTGAGGCCCCTTAGCTGCGCAGCGGTGGGGCTATCGAGATATGGAACGGAGAAATCGGTGTCGTAGACGTCCATGTAGGAGATTGGGAGCCTCAGCACGTTGAGGCCGAGATCCTGGCAATTCTGGAAATCCTCTTCGATGAAGAAGGAATTCTCGTATACGTCAAGCGCCTCGAAAGCGGCGCCTTCGCCATAAAGGGATTCGATGACGTTGTAGGTGTTGAGCTGGTCGCGGGACTCGGTGAAGCACATCCAGGATTCCTGGACGAATAGCCCTCCGACGTTGGTGCCCCTTAGGTAGATTTTCTCCCCATCGGCATTAAGCACATCGGAACCCTCGACATGGAGGAGGCGGTTGCGGGCTGGGACGGAGGTGGATTCGCCCATGCTGGAAGAGGCGGATGCGTCCGCGCTCGAAAAAGAAAAACCGCAACCCGTCAAAGTGAGGGTTGAGACAATAGCGAATAAAGGGCTTTTTCGCAAAAAGTTTTTCATAAACCGCGTTTATTATAGGAAGTTGAAAATCGTTTGTGAACGAATTTCGACCTTCGCGGTTTTAAAAAATCAAAAAACATCGATGGCATCGGATAAAAATTGATTTTTCCATACAAAGAAACAAAAACTAGTCTAGTGGGTATCGCAAAATTATCCGATGCCATCGAAACAAAACTGAAAGCACTTTCCATATATAAATTAATGGTGCTAAGATATGTGCGCTTCATATGCAATTCAGAAAGGATTTAGAACAATGAAGAAATCTCTATTCGTTTTGTTAGCGGCTTCTGCATTGACTCTAGCAGCCTGCGGCGAAACTCCTGCCTCCAGCCCCGAAGGCGGAGAAGGCCAACGCACCTCTAGAACCAGCAGAACCCCGCGTCCATCCTCTGACCAAGGCGGCCAGTCTACCCCGGAATCCACTCCAGCGGCTTCCGCCAGCGCCCTTCCTGCACTCGATGGTACCAACGTCTTCTATAACGAAGGCCTCTTCAAAGGCGCCGAAACCGATTCCGTCGCGAATCCTGGCCGCATCTATTATTGGTCTGGCGATGGCGGAAACATCTCCAGTTTCACCAAAGCGGCGAATGGCGATCTCGTCATCGAATACACCAACGTCGAGACTCCGGGCGAAGGCGGATGGGGCTGGTATGGCTGCCAGATCTTCTATACCGCACCCTATGCCCAAGGCGGAGAATCCTACACAATCCGCGCCACCATCAATTCCGATGCCGCCGGCAGCATCACCCTCAACGGCAAAGTCATCTCTTTAGTCAGGGGCGACACCCTCATTCAAGAGACCTTCGTCCGTGGCTCTGAAGGCGCCGTCGCATCGACCATCTCAATGCAGCTCGGCGTCAATAACCCGGCTTCTACCCTCCAAGGCTATATGCTGAAGATCAAGGGCTTGGAAATCTATGACGCGGTTGGCCGTTATCATGATGTCCAATTCAAAAACGGCGAAGAGGTCGTCAAGAGAATCAATGTCCTCAGCGGCAAGACCGTCACCGCTCCAAAGGTTACTCCTCCAGAAGGAAAACTGCTCCAAGGCTGGTTCGATGGCGATTCCGCTTATAGCGCGACCGCTCCGATCACCGCTGCCCACGTCTACGTCGCCCGTTTCGTCGAGGATAGCGGATCTCATGTCGTCACCGTCATGAATGGCACTGCGAAGATCGGGGAAGTGAAAGTCCCCGATGGCGCAACCGCCGACCTTTCCTCCGTCGAAACCCCATTTGGCTACAAGAATGACGGCTTCTACA
>CAMORJ010000102.1 GCA_946623775.1 uncultured Bacillota bacterium
TTGCGATGAGATGCCAAATTGATTCAGCAACGTCAAACCGGCATACAATCCATAGGCCGATTTTCCTTTTCTGATGTATTTCCGCTCGGCGACCATGCCGGGAGTGAGAGAAGAATAACCGAAAAAAGACGGTTTGGGAATACAATATACCCCACGCGAAAAGCGAATGAGTTCTCCTTGCTTTGCCAATGAGGCAAGTAAGCGAAAGACGTATGCTCTGCTATATTCGGGAAATAGATTTAACAAACTCTTGATTAAGATTGCCTGTCCAGGCTTATATTCCTTTTTAATTCGCTCGATGAACATATCATTTCTCGCCTTGGTTTGTATATTATTTTATACATTATATATCTATTATAATCAACTAAAGTTTGAGTTGAAAACCGAATGCGGATTATTGCGCTTCTGGGATTTGCGGTAGCCCTTATTTATTCGTTCGGTTCCGATTCGATATATGGGAACACGAGCTTAACGATAAAGACGCCGTCCTCCGCCTTCGTCTGCATGATGCCCCCGTACTTCGTGCAGACGGAGCGTATGGACTTCATTCCAAACCCATGGTTCTGACTATGGGTTTTTGTTGTTTTCGGCAGGCCGTTCACGAATTCGATTTCGCCAGAGACCTTATTGGATGTCTCGACCACGACGGTATTGCGGATCTTGGAGATCATGAGGTGAACGATTTTGTCTTCTGGGTTTTCCAGCTTCTCGCAGGCCTCAATCGCGTTGTCCAAAAGATTTCCGAACATCGAGTAGATCTGATAGGCCTTCATGAAGTTCATCAGCGTTCCATCGACGATGGCTTGGATGTGGATGCCTTTCTCTTCGCCTTGGCGGCGCTTTTCTATAAGAATCAAATCCAAAGCCCTGTTCCCCGAAAACATGAGGGATATGTAGTCGGTTTCGGTTTTTTGGAGCTCCAACTTTTCCTCCTCGTCCAAAGTGCGTTCCGCCATCGCATGTTTGAGGTCGTGGTATTTGATGGAGATCGCTTCCGCGGTCGCTTTGGCGAGCTCATACCTTTCTTTGTCTTTCCTGGAAAGCATATGGAGGATGTAATTCTCTTCTTTCAGCGAACCGGCAACCGTGGATTCATATAGCAGTCCTAGGCCGGCGATGCATAGCAATGCCGCCAAAACGTTGACCAGGGCAAGCACGACTTTGTGCTCTGATAGCGCAGGGAATATGACTTCCTGCGTATAGAAAGAGATGACGATGGTCGCTAGGGCCAGCACGCCGGCGCTGGTGAAGGTCAAAAGATTATTGATGGGGAAGTCGGTCGATTTCAGCTTTCTTCCGAAAGAAAAATAGGCGCCCGCGCATCCCAAAAGCAGGAAGATGAGCTCCACCAATAAAAAGATCGGCTCACGTCTCAGCGGAGGGTCGATCAAACACACAAAGGAAAGCGATAGCTTATAGACCGCGTGCTGTATCGTCCCCATCGCCGCAGCCACGAAAACCGCCCGGACGGGATTCAGTTTAAATGTCAGTATCGCGATGCTGGCGGAGCAGGCGTAGATGACCAAATAAAGTATGACGTCGAACTGCTCATTGTAGTTCGGTATCTGCCTCAATAGCCAAATCCCGGCGACGATGCCCCATCCCAGAACCAGCTTAATCCACCACCATTTACTGGATTTCGGCAGATGGATGCAGACGGCAAGAAAACATCCCAAAAGGGTGATTATGTATTCGATGTCCCATAGAAAACGCATACACGTCTAGCCTATGTGCGAGACAAACGCCTCTATGAACCCCTTCTTTTTCGCGCGGGCAATGGGCAATTCATCCCCATTCGGCATGATGGCGGTATCGCCGACGACCGAATCGATGGATGATAGGTTCACCAAATAGGAATTGGAGCATTTGCAGAATCCATTGGAGAGCCTTTTCTCGATTTCCTTCATCGGCATGCGCGTCACATAATCGCCATCCGCGCAATGGAAAGTCAGGTCATGTTTCATGACTTCGACATAATAGATTTCGGAAATCGCGATGGCTTTATAGCCATGCTTGATGCGAATCACGAGTTTCTCGCCGTTTCTTTCGTTGTAGTGCTTGACGATTTTGGCTAAGCACGAGTCCACCGCGTCCTGAGTTACGGGCTTCACCAGGAAATCCATCGCCGAGACGCTATAGCCGTTGATGGCCAAAGAAGCGTAATTGGTGACGAAGACGATGTCTATTTGTTTGTCGAGCTCCCTTAGCTTTTCGCTGGTCTCCAGCCCATTGATGACGGGCATATCGATGTCCATGAAAACCGCATCGTAGAGTTTGGAATAGTGGTCAAGGAAATCCAGGCCGCGCGAATAAACGTCGATGGCGGGTTTCTCGGCAGCGAAAAACGCGTTTGCGGAAATGGCCTGAATAAGGCGTTCGGCGTCCGATGCCTTGTCATCTACGATGGCAATCTTAATCATGCGTAAATCTTTAACCACCTAGGCCGTTTTGTCAAACTCCAAGCAAATAAATGATGATGCGAGGGCTTAAACAAGTGCCGCCCTCGCATCAAAAAAGACGGGCACTCGCGTGTCCGTCTTTTTGTCATTTTCATTACTCGGCGGTGACAGGGGTTGCCATGGCGAGGAAATCGCTGAAGACGACGTGGCCGCTATGGCTATTCGAGTCATTGTATTGGGCGGAATCGATGAAGATCATCAATTCGGAAGGAACGGAGCCGAAGTAGACGCGGAAGTCGCCTTCACCACCTGCTGCAACGGTCGCATAGGATCCGCCGTAATCAAGGTCGGTGCGAACGCCGCTGAGATCGCCGGAAGCGATGGCTTTGGTGTTGGCGCAGACCCTGTCGGATCCGGACACGGCGTTCAAGTCGACGCGGACAAGGACCGAAGCTTCTCCTTTGTTTTCGATATGGAGGAAGATGGAGTCTTGGCCGTCGAGCTCGGTAGCGACGAGGCTGGAAACGATATTCTTATAGCTGTTTCCGACGACATTGGAATAAACGACATCGAATTCATCGTTGGCGTTCGTGACGGTGTAGTCTTCGGTGGACTGGAAGCTCACGGTGAGGTCAGATCCTTCGCCCGGCTGAGGTTGCGGGTCCGGATTGACGGGTGGGACATAGGCATTTTCGCCGCCGAGCCTGTAGTTGCTGAAGACGAGGTTGCCGGAGTGGGTGCCTTCGCGGGTGGAGTCGATCATCGCCATGACGCTGGAGGCTGGGCCATAGTATTCGACGACGCAGTCACGGGTTTCGCCGGCGGGGATATCGAAGAAGGATCCTCCCCATTCTTTGTCGGTGCGGACTTCGGTGCCGTCGCCATAATAGGCTTTGTCGTTGGCCGCCATGATGCCGCCTTCGTTCAATGGTGCATCGAGGTTCAAATCAAGCCTGACGGTCGCGGATTCGGTGCCATTGTTTTTGATGCTCATCGCGAAGGTGTTCGCGGTTTTGGAGGCTTCAGGAAGCGAGGCAGAGATGTTGGAGTAGTCTTGGGTGACGCCTTCATAGCTGATATTGACGCCTTTGCCATCTAGAAGCGGGGCGATGCGATAGACTTCGTTGCCGCTCCACTGGAGGTTTTCGTTCAATACGGGGATGTCATCGATGGACTTGGGTTTGACCGGCTCGGGGATGCTCTCCAATCCTTTGCCCTCAAGCGTCGCGTAGCTGATGGATTTGGAATAGCAGTAGAACGGAAGTTTCGATTCATCGATCCTACCCATCCAATTCATGATGCCCACATCGCTGGAGTTGCCCTTCCAGAAATTTTGGAAGATCCTCTGCTGGGTCTTGGGGATATCGTAGTTGGTCTCATAGACCGGTTTGAAGTCAACGTACCAAGTGATCTTCTCCTCGGTCCAGAGAAAGCCGTACTGATGGAATTCCTCGGATGCGTCGAAGCCGAGGTTATAAAGATGCTCATGTCCACCGGTGCCGTTGCAGAACCAGTTGAACTGAACCTTGGTGGTGTCTTTGCCAAGGAATTCGATATCGATTTCGTCGTGGGGGTTTTCATCGACTTCGCCGGTGTAGGTGAAGAAAGTGGACGCGGTGCCGACTTCGTTGGAGGGCTTCATCCAGGTTCCGAAATAGCCGTAATGGAAGAAGTCGAAGTTTTCGGTCGTGGTCTTGAGCTCGGCGCCGTAGAATTCGTCGCCTTCTTTGGTGATGCTCATCTGGCATCCGTTGGCCTCATCGAATTTGGCGTTGTTGGCTTTCCAGGTCACGCCGAAGGGGCCGCCGTTGCACCAGCCGTCGCTGGGGGTGATGGCAGAAGGGGTGCCTGCGGTGAAATCAAGGAAGGTTTTCTCAATGAATTCGGGGCCTTCGCTGATTTCCCTGGCAACGCGGTTGCCACCGCAAGAGGTCATGCCGAGAACGGATAGACCCAATACGAGAGTTGCGATTGTTTTCTTTTTCATGGTTTTTCCTCGAGTTTATTTTTCTCCGAAACCGTCAATAAGGCTTATTCTCGGCAAGGTTGGGCGCTTTTTAGGCACGAACCTGATAGGAAAGGAGACGCTAATAGTGCGCGCATACATATTTAGGCGCGCATTTTTATGCGAATATGCATGCACGCCTCAACTATTTTTGGAATCACACCGCCGCGGGAACGGTGACTTTGCCTCTGCGTTTGTTCTTTTTCTCTTCCTG
>CAMORJ010000103.1 GCA_946623775.1 uncultured Bacillota bacterium
AGCCAAAACCTTAAGCACGAAGCCCTTGCCTTGAAGCTTTCCTTGCTGCTTGTCAGCCCCAATCAAAGCGAGGCCAAAACCATCTACAACGAGATGGATGACGAGACCAAGAAATACATTTCTTCCGTCGCCACGATGCCGGCGCTTCGCTGCTACCTCCTCATCAGCGGCCTCATTGAGAACGCGGATAACGAGGCCAACTTCGCCATCGACAAAGTCGAAAAGGTCTTCAAGGACTGCGAGAAGTTCGCTCAGCCGATTGAGAAGCAGCTCATCGAACGCGACATCGCATTCATCATGAACGTCCATCCGACCTGGAAGCTCTATGAACTTCCCTGGCAAGCAAAGCCTGAGGAAGAAAAGCCTGAAGAGCCTGCTTCCGAAGAAAAGAAGTAAGACAAAACAAAACCGCGCTTCTGAATGTTGAAAGCGCGGTTTTTAAATACACGTATCGCTTATTTTCCGCCGATGGACATCGATTTGATGTACATGTTGGCGATGCTGGTGCCGCCGGAATCCAACACGGGATTGTTATCGAATCCCTTGAGGTCCATAAGCATTTTGAGCAAGTTGCCGGACAAGGTAATGAGGTTGAGGGGTTCTGCGATCTTCCCATCGCGAATCATGTAGCCTTCGGCTTGGCAGGAAAAGTCTCCCGACTGCGCGTTCATGCCAGTTCCTAGGCCAGCGACCTCGGTGATGTATACGCCTTCGTGGATATCGGCGATCATCTCGTCAAAGGACTGCTTCCCTGGCTTAACGAAAATCTGCCCGACGTCCGTTCCGATCTTAGAGCCGGCCCAGAAACCGTTCCCGGTGGATTCGACGCCGTCTTTCTTCGCGGTTTCGCGATTGTAGAGATAGGTTTGGAGGACGCCGTTTTTGACGATCGCTTTGTTTTGGGTGGCAACGCCCTCATCATCGAAATAGCTGTAGAAGAGGGTTTTGGCCAAAGGACGCTCCTCGATGGTGAGCTTTCTGGACGCGATCTTCTGACCTAACTTTCCTTTCAACATCGAGGAACCGCGCTGGACTTCGTCGGCGATGGTCGATGATAGGAAATATCCAATCAAAGAACTGGCAACGTCGTGGTCGATGATGGTCGGGTATTTGCCGGACAAGCAGGGTTGGCCGCCGAATTTCTTCAGCGCTTTTTCGACCACGCCCTTCACGAATTTCTCTTTGTCGAACTTCGAGAAGTCATTGTCGAAGAAGATGTCGTAATAGGTTTTGGTCTCTTCGCCGTCGCGGGCAACCGCTCCGGCGACGAATGCATAATGGTTGGTGCGCTGCCTCAACTTAAGGCCATAGGAGTTGTAGAATTCCGAAACGCTTTCGGATTCCGAATAGGACACGCCGTCCGCGTCGGTGATGCGCGGATCGGCGGCATAAATGGCTTCCTCGACTTCGCGGAGGGTCGCCAATTTCTTCTCAACGGGAATCTGCCCTAGCTGCTTGTTGAAAAGGTTCCTCGGGTGATATTTTTCCGAACCTTTGAAGATGCCGACTTCGTTTGGCTTTTCCGAATAGGTCGCGGACAAGATGATTTGGTCAATCAAATACTCAAAGGCATCGGCGGTCAGCTTTTGGGTGCTGGCCGAGCCGAAACGGCCATTATAGACGCCGCAGGCAAGGATATATTGAGAGCTGGAGACTTTATAGGAATCGATTTCGCGGTGAAATAAGCGGATGCTGAGCGAAGAAGATTTGCCAATTTGGACTTGGCTTTCCTCGATTCCCCTGGCTTTAGCCAACTCGAAGAATTTCTGCATGTTCATTCTAGTTTTCCTCCTCTTCCGCCGACGATGATTTTGCTGATGCGGATGGTTGGCTGGCCGACGTTGACAGGAATCGATCCAGACGCAGCGCCGCACATGCCTTGCCCAAGTTCCAAATCGTTTCCGACGCGGTCTATGTTGAGAAGAATCTGGTCGCCTCTTCCGATGAGGGTGCAACCCTTCACGGGCTCAGCGATTTTGCCGTCGCGGATGATGTAGGCTTCGGACGCGGAGAAGTTGAACTCGCCGGTGGTGGGCTCTACGGAGCCGCCGCCGAAATCGGCGACATAAATGCCTAATTTCGTATCGGCGATGATATCTTCCGGATTGTCGTTCCCCGCGGCGATGTAAGTGTTGGACATGCGGGAAGTGGGGGCGTAGCGGTAGGATTGCCTTCTGGCGGTGCCATTAGGCTCCATGCCGATGCGGCGACCATTGGACCTGTCCACCATATATCCGACGCAGATGCCGTCTTTGATGAGCTGATTCTTCTGAGTGGGGTTGCCCTCGGAGTCGATGTTGTTGGATCCCCATTCGTTCGGGATTGATCCATCGTCATAGGCAGAGACGAGCGGCGAAGCGATTTGCTCTCCGATTTTCCCTGAGAAAACAGAGAGGTTTCTAGCGGTTGCGCTTGCCTCCAATGGATGGCCGCAAGCCTCGTGAAACAATACACCTCCCCATCCTTTTGCTATGACGACCGTGTATTCGCCCGATGGGCATTCCTTGGCGCCAAGCATCAATAAGGCCTTCTCCCCAACCTGTTTTGCAGCGCCTTTGTAGTCCAAGACTTTGGTGAAATAATCCCAGCCTTCAAATCTACCCGGGCCTTTGAATGAGGTCTCGATTTGGCCGCTTTCGTCTGCGGCGACCGCGGTCATGACGACCCTGGTCCTCTCTTCGAAGTTCTCGAATTGCTTTGCGACCGGCCCTTCCGCGATGAAGATTTCGATCTTCTTGCGGTAGCTGGAGAGGCCGTCGATGATGCGGACCAACTTCGGGGAGACCGAAGCGGTTATCTCATAGCATTCCTTCAAATAAGCGATTTTCTCTTCTGCGGGAGTCTCCAAAACGGGATTGACGATTGGATTGATGATTTTGACCTTCTGCTTTTTGACGGATGTGACTTCGATTTGCCTTTCTCCGTCGTAGCTGCCCGCCAATTTGGCGGCCAAATCCAATAAGCTCTTCGGCGAAAGATCGCTCGTATATCCGTAAACGCTGCGGATGCCTCTTAAGATGCGGATGCCCGCCCCGAAGGACAGCCCGCCGCCAACCGCTTCGACTTTGCCGTTTTCGAGCGTAAAGCTGCTGGATTTGGTCTCTTCGATGTAGATCTCGGCGTAATCGCCTCCTGTGGCAAGAGCGGCGTTGAGCACTTTCATTGCTAACGATTTCGATATCATTTTGCTCTCCTATCCTTTCCGGCCTTTTGGCCGGAGTCACATGATAGTTTACTGGCGGGCGAAAAAAGGAGCAACGAGTTCTAACCGATATTGGTAAAATCTAGCAAAGAGGAAAACCAATATGGCGTATTTACTTTATCAAGGGCACGCATCGCTTCGCCTAACCACCAAAGAAGGGAAGATTTGCTACATCGACCCATATGCGGGGGAAGGATATGACAAACCCGCCGACCTGATTCTGATCACGCATGAGCATTATGACCATAACGCGGTGGGCATCGTTCCGCTTAAGCCATCGACCATCATCATTCGGTCCAAAGACGCTTTGAGCAATGGCGTTTATTACGATTTCGAATACTTTGGAATCAAAATCCAGGCGACCCCTGCATCGAATAAGAACCACAACGTTGCGGAATGCGTCGGATTCTTGCTTGAGGTCGAAGGCAAGAAAATCTATGTCGCTGGAGACACCGATTACGTCCCGTTCATGGAAGAGCTGGGCAAGATGGATATCGATTATGCGCTTCTGCCGATCGACGGCATTTACAACATGGGCCCGAAAGAGGCATCTCGCTGCGCCGAGATCATTAAGCCGAAGCATTTGATCCCATATCACATGCACCCCGGAATGCTCTTTGACATGAAACAAGACATGCAGGTCTGCTATCCTGGGGCGATGCTTGTAAGGGCTGGGCAAGCCATAGAGTTATAGGCTTTTATCGTCCCTCTTAGAGGGAATTGCCAAAAAGTCATTGCCCTAAACGGACGATTCGTGTATTGTATTGACCGAACTCTCTGTGCGATGAAACATACCGCACGGCGAAAGGAGTAAAAGCAATGAAACAAGGAATCCACCCGGAGTACGTCCACTGCACCGTCACCTGCACCACCTGCGGTTCGACATTCGAGACCGGTTCGACGCTTGGAGACATCAAGGTCGATACCTGCTCCAACTGCCACCCGTTCTACACTGGCAAGCAGCGCTTCATCACTTCCGATGGCAGAATTGACCGCTTCAACAAGAAGCTTGCCAAGACCGAAGCTATCAAGAAGTAATAAAAGTCGTTTAAACAATGGTACAATAGCCGCGTTAAAAGACGCGGCTTTGTTTTATCACCGCAAGGAGGCCATCCCCATGGCAAAGAAGTTCTATATCACAACCCCAATCTATTACCCCAGCGCATCGCCCCATCTAGGCCATGCCTATTGCACCACCATGTGCGACGTCATCGTTCGCGGCAAAAGGATGCGCGGTTTTGATGCATATTTCCTCACCGGAACCGATGAGCATGGCGAGAAAATCCAAAAGAACGCCGCCGCCAAAGGGGTGACCCCGCAAGAATTCGTCGACGAAATCGCCCAGAGGTTCAA
>CAMORJ010000104.1 GCA_946623775.1 uncultured Bacillota bacterium
ATTCGGGATAATCGATGCCGACTTCCACCAAAGCGAGGAGCTCGGCGATTTTAAGTTTGAGCGGCGCAACAAGCTTGCTGGTTTTGCCAGACAAGGAAAGCAAAGCGAGGTTCTTGGATTCCACCGTGGTCGCGTTGATTAAATCGTTGACGGCTTCGGCTTCCACCAAATCCATCTTGCCATTATAGAAAGAGCGGGATGAGAATTCGCCGCGGGCTGCCAAGCTCGCTCCTCTAGACAAAAACGCTTGGATAATCTGCTCGACGATCACCATCGAACCATGGCAGGAAATCTCGACCACATCTTCGCCTGTGGAGGAATTCGCGGCCTCGTAAACAAATGCGACCGCTAAATCGATTGAGGTTCCTTGATCGATGATTTCGCCATAGTAGATGCCTCTTTTCCGCGATTTGGAAAAGGCGGATTTCGGCATGATGTCGGCAAGGATATCGAAAACGCCATCGCCAGAACTCCTGATTAAGGCGAGTGCCCCTTTTAGAGGTGGGGTGGCCAAAGCAACGATGGGCTTACTCATTCTCTATATCCTTATTATATATAGAAAGAGCCACCGATTCCGATGGCCCTATCCGTTAGTGAACTATTCGACGTACTTAATCCAAACGGCGCGCTCATTGCCATCGCCGGTGGATTCGGTTTTGATGTGCTCCATTCCGCCAAGCACGTTATGGACGATGCGCCTCTCGTCCGGGGTCATCGGATCGAGTTGGACATCGACGTGGCTGCGAAGGACATCCTTGGCAACGCGCTTTGCGATGGATTTGATCTTGTGGTATTTATCCTCTTTGTATCCGCCGACATCGAGGAGGATGCGATAACGCTTCCTGAAACGGTTGGCGACGGCAAGTTTGGTGAGGTCGTTGAGCGATTGCAGGGTCCTTCCGTTTTTGCCGATGATCAAAGAGTTGTGCTCGGTGTCGATGCTGATTTTGATGACGCCTTCATCCATGTTGGCTTCGGTTTCGACGCCGCCGATGCCGATGGCATCCAGCACCTTTTTGATGTATTCCTGAGCGTAGACCGCGGCATCATCGTCTTCGTAGACGGCGATGGTCGCGCTCTTTTTGAAGAGGCCTTTCTTCTCTTCGGTGACGGTGTAGACGAGGTTCTTTTCCTCAATATGAAGCTCTTCGCAGGCTGCTGCGACCGCTTCTTCTACGGTTTTCGCGGTGAAATTTCTCATGGTATATCCTTTATTTCTTGGCTTTTCTGCCAATGATGAGTTGGGTGATAAGGGTCTGAGCGATGGAGATCAAACCACCGATGAACCAATAGACTCCCATAGCGGACGGGAGCATGAAGCCCATGACGATCGTGAAGATCATCATGATGACCGACACCATCTTCATCGAGCTCTGGCTCTGGTCCTGAGCAGGGTTCTTGGTGAGTCTGGAGACGTTCTTCGCCCTCTTTTTGGCGATGATTCTCGGCAGCATCATTGCCATGATCTGGGTAGCTGCCATCAATAGGAAGAGGACTAAAGCGGTCCACCAGCCGGTCGTATTGAAATACCAAGTCCCGGTGACGTTGAACAAAATCTGCTGAATCGTGTCGGATAGACGCATATTCAGGAAGTTACCGGTGGACAAAGCGGCGGAGCCTTGCAAGCCAGCCCAGACGCAGATGAAGACCGGGAACTGGAACAGAAGGACGATGAATTGACGGAATGGCTTGATGCCATGGCGTTTATACAAAGCCATCTGCTCTTGCGATAGACGCTGCTTTTCGGCTTGGTTGGTGTTCGAATTCGGGTATTTGGCCTGGATTTTGGCTAGTTCAGGCTGCAGTGCCTGCATTTTCTGGCTGTCCATCGTCGAACGGAAGGAAGCCAGCAACAGCAAGCCTCTGACAATTAACGTGACGACGATAAGCGCGAAGATCTGACCGGCGCCTGAAAGGGCGGGGTCAACGTTGAAGGAAATGGTATCGACCAACCAGGACACTGGGTAGACGAGCAAGCCTTCGAAGAAGCCTTTCGACCATGCGTATCCCCAGGATTTCTGGGTGATGGCGACTTCCCAGTCCGCTCCGCTGCCGTAATGGCCGAAGTTGCCGTCGCGGGTCGCGATGCAAGAACGGATGGAAGACACTTTGGCGTTCAGCGATTTCTTGTAATAGGCATAGAAGTCGTTGGACGGGACGTGGTCTGGGCCCAAATATGGATCGTTGCCCTCGTTTTTGTAGAGGATGTCGTTCCATTTGTCGAAGTTATCCCAAAGCTTTCCGTCTTTTCCGGTGAATTTCAGATAACCGTAAACGCGGAGGATGCCGTTTCTGATCACTTCGCCCTTGCTGCCATCGCTATCGGGGACGGTGTAGGGGAGAAGCGCGTTTTCGCCGGTTAAAGTGACGGAGGAGTTGAAAGAAGCGGAGGGTTTGGCTCCGATTTCATACTTATCCGCGCCATTTTCCCTGGCGTAAACAGCGGCTTCGAGAACGAATTGGTCAATCGAGGCCCAATATTTGATGGACGGAAGCTTGTATCCGGCCGTGGTCGCGCCTTTGATGACGGTGTCCTGAAGGAACCCCTTCGCCTTAATGGCGGTAAGGGTGTATCCGTGGTCCTGCTTGGAATAAGGGATGTATTTGTAGATTTTGTCATTGCCTTCTAGAGCTTTTCCGGCAATTCCCTGTGCTTCTTCCTCAAGAATCAAATCTTTCGTGGCTTCAGCACTTTTCAGTTGATTGTAGTCTGATTCGGAGAGGTAGACAGTGGCGCCCTGCTCATAGGGGTATGCCATCTGCGCTTGGTCCGCCTCATTGCAGAAATTCGCGGTGCAAGAGGCCAGCAAAACAGTGCCTGCCCCCAGCAAAGCGCCCACGAATATCTTCCTGTGCTTTGAGTTTTTCAATTGAATTGTTCCTTAATCTGATCGAGCAAAGCGTTTAGCTCCTGCTCGCTTGCGGTGAATTCGTCGACATGGTAGGTTTGACGAACCACGATGATGAGGTTCATTGGCAAAGCGTATTCGTTTCGCTTGGCGAGCATCGCTCGGATTTGCCGCTTGATGCGGACCCTCGTCACGGCGCCGCCGTTTCTTTTTCCGACCGCAATCCCGATGCGGGAATGCTTTTGGTCTAAGACTTTCTCGCAATAGAGGGTGAAGCGTTCGGATCTGTATTTGCGCCCAGATTGGATGATTCGATCGAATTCCGGGTGCTTCTTAACGCGTAATTCCCTCTTCATGTCTCGAATTAGTCAGCGACTTTGACGCGGCCTTTTGCCCTTCTCTTAGCGATGATGGCGCGTCCGGTAGGGGTGGACATGCGGGCACGGAACCCGGCTTTGTTGGCGTGCTTCACTTTGGAAGGCTGATAAGTTTTTTTACCCATAGTAAATCTCCTTGCATACGAAAATGCATGGCTATTATACGGACGCGCATGCGAAAGGGCAACAAAAGAAAACCACGGGTTTTCCATTTTTCCGCCCATCCCCGATAAACGATATCTTTCCACACCCGTCCGAAATTGGGCTTGGGGAGAATGTGGAAAACGGTCAAATGCGCCCAAGCGACGCAATATATTGGACCCAGTATGCTGTTATCAAAACATCAGATGAAAGCGTTTTCATTACAAAATGGGCTCCATCGATCAGAAAACGGTGGATTTTTCACATTGTGGAAAAGTGGATTATTCCGTTTTTGTTCGACTAAATCTATTTTTTGAATTTTGCCATTGTGGACAATTCAATTTTCTTCATATTTTCCGTGATTTTCCACTGTGGAAATGCTTAAATTTATGCGGAGCATTTATGCAAGAAAGCGTTTCAGAAATCAATTCACTGTGGGGGATAATCCTCCGCAAGATACAATCTCAGCTCAACGACCAGCAAATCTACGACTCCTTCTTCGGCGATACCAAAATCTCCAGGCTAGATGGCAACAAAATGATCGTCGCCGTCTCCACTGATTTAGGCGCCACCATCATCGACATGAAGTACCGCGACATGGTGGAACGCACGATTTTGGATGTCACAGGGACCAATTTCGAGATCGAATTCGTCTCTGCGGCCAAAATCCAGGAGGAAAAAGGCGAAGACAAAGTCGCTAAGCCAGCGTATTTCGCCGACAGCAGATTGGATCCGAAGTACACCTTCGACAGCTTTGTCGTCGGGGCATCAAACCGCGAAGCCTATCAGGCATCGCTCATGATTTCCTCGACTCCAGGCAAACTTTATAATCCTTTGCTCCTTTATAGCGACTCCGGACTCGGCAAAACCCACCTTCTGGAAGCCATCGGAAACGCCATCAAGCAGAGGAACCCAAGCGCCAGGGTCCTTTACGTCACCGCGACCGATTTCGTCGAGGAATTCATCAAATTCGTCGCCGGCTACAAAGAGGATCAATCCCTGATTCAGTTCTTCAAAAACGACGTCGACGTGCTTTTGATGGACGATATCCAGATGCTCACCAACAAGAACAGGACCATGGAATTCTTCTTCCAGGTCTTCCAGACCTTGGTGGAGCGCGGAAAACAGATCGTCCTCACCTCCGACCAGCATCCGATCAAGATGAACGGCATCGACGAAAGATTAAG
>CAMORJ010000105.1 GCA_946623775.1 uncultured Bacillota bacterium
GCCGCCTCGTCCAATTTCCCGTTGGCGGTCAATGGGAATTTCTTCATGTAGACGATATGGGTCGGGATTTTGATGGACGGAAGATAGGCGCGCATCGCGTCGAGGTATTTCTTTTCCGAGAAATGAGGAGGTTTCTTCTTCAATTCGACGCAGCCGATGATGTATTCGCCTTCGTCGATCGAGGGGAAGCCCAAAGCCCTGACTTCGCCGAATTCCGGGAATTTCCTCAGCACTTCCTCTATTTCCTTCGGGGAGATGTTCTCTCCTTTGCGGATGATGATGTCCTTGAGCCTTCCGCTCAATACGAGGAAGCCATCTTCATCAAGATAACCCAGGTCCCCGGTATGAAGATACCCATTCTCGTCGAACGGCTGGGATTCCTGGTCCATTTTGTAGTATCCGTTGAAGACGTTATAGCCTTTCACGAGGATCTCGCCCTTCTCGCCTTTGGGCAGAAGCTTCTTGGTGACCGGATCCATGAACGCGAGCTCAATCCCCTCCATCGGAGTGCCGACGGTGGTTTGCTGCTTGATTCTGGGCGCATCGGGATAGACGAGGGAAATCATCGGCGAGCACTCCGTTTGGCCGTATCCGTTCATGAATTTGCCTTTGCCGTATTTCCGTTCCAGGAACTTGAGCTCTTGCTTGGAGGTGAATCCTCCGCCGACGATGCAGTGCTTCACGAACCTTGCGTGGTGGAACCACCAAAACGGCGCTCTGGCGAGATTATCGAAAACGATGCTGACGGAGGCGTAATCGCCGCAGCGATTGCTTAGGAACTCCTTGTAGATTTTGACCTTGTCGAACAATGTGTTGAGATAGACGGTCCTATAGAAAGCCATGTAAGCGTTCACGACGAGCAGGCCAAAGCAATGGAACATCGGCAGAAGGCACATGAACTTCTGCGGGAAAAAAGGGTCAAGGCGCGCGAAATTGATATAGATGATGTTCATCATGCTGTATTGGCTTAGCATCGCCGGCTTCGGCTTTGAGGTCGTGCCGGTGGTGAAGATGATGAAGGAGGTCCTTTTGCTGTCTTCTTCCCTAGGCAAAGGGGATGGGAACGGCTCCACCGCTTCATGGGAGAGGATCTGCTTGAAGTCGAGATCGCAATGCTGGATGGAGAAGCATTTTCCTTTCGGCAAGCCGGTCTCCTCCATCAAGGATTCGAGCTCGCCCTCCTTTTTGACGAGCGCGGTGAACCTGCCATGGCAAAGGAAGCTGCAATCGGTTTCTTTGATAAGCTCCACGATCCTCTCGTGCCTTAGCATGTAGTTGATCAAAACGGCGACGGCGCCTACGCGGACGATGGAATAGAAGGCGACGAGCCAGTTGAAGCTATTGACGCCTAGCAAGGCGACATGGTCCCCTGGCTTAACGCCGCTGCTTGATAGAAAGCGGGAATAATAATCGACGCTTTCCTCGATTTCTAGGTACGAGTACTGAACGCCTTCAAACCAGACGCCGATGGCATCTTTCTTGCCTTCCTTGGCTTTGTATATGTCTTCGAAGAGATAGTTCCCTATCTGCTTTTTGGCCAATTCCATATTCAGTTTTCCGCCTGTGCCTGCTCAGCAGACGCCGATGCGGCGGCTTTCTTGTTCTTTCTGATTTTAGCGATCCAATCGATGAGCAGGCAAACCAACGTGAGCATCGCCACCGTCGCCGCGCCCGTTAGGAGGGCTTGGGCCCTGCCCCAAGGATTCTGCTTTTGGAAGAATACGATAAGGGCGAGGTCCAAGAAGATCGGATGGAATAGGTAGAATATGGCCGAATGCTTGCCGGCCCAGGCCAAAGACATGCCGACGACGGGGATCTTGAGGATCAGCCTGCAAAGGGAATGGATGAAATACGTGCCGACGATCCCGAAGGCGAAGACGACGAAGGCGTCGAATCCCTTGAGAGTCGCATCGAGCCTTCCCGCCGCAAGCGTGCCTGGGGTGGTCGAGCCGAATAGGTAGAAGCAAGCCAAGCAGGTGCCGACGATGAGCCCTTCGGCGATCAATGCGTTGACGCAGATGATCGCGGCATCCTTTTTGCAGGCGATTTCCTTGTCCAGGAAATTGTGCTGGCGGAGATGGGCCGCCGTCAGCATGGTCGCCAAGATCACGGGATAGCATTGGACGGTGAACGGGAGATAAGTGCCGACGAATTGCCCGATGCAGAAGGTCAAAACCAAAAGCCCGATGTCGACGGAGATCAAAGTCGGGAGGCTCTTGTTGGTGCGTTTCACCAGCAGATAGAAGAAAACCGAGCAGATAAACAAAGCGTAGAGGAACCAGACCAAGCCCAAGGCAAGGGCGACCTCATAGATGATGCCGCCTGCCTGCGGGAAGCCGATCATCCTCGCAAGCGGATCGGACATCAGGATGTAAAGGATGGAATTGCCGATCGCATGGAACGTCGCCCCCGGATCATCGTGGTTGAACGCGAATTCCATCGTCGAGACCACGACGGCCGAAATGATGAATGCCGCGACAAGCGGTATCAAAAGCTGCTTGGCGCGCCTAGCGATATTCTGCTTGAAGGTCCTGCCGTTATCCGCGTAGTTGTAGCCGGTATAGAAGAAGAACGAGATCATCAAAAACGGGAAAAGCATGACGAGGATGTTGAACGTCGTAAGCGAATCGGCCCTATTGGCGAACGACAATACGTAAGCGTGGAAAAACACAACGGCGATAACCATTATGCCCTTGGCGATGTCCTGGGCTCCGGATCTTCTTTTCTCTATAGCCATATCTTTCACCTCAATGCTTTTCGGAAGAACAATGGACCTTTGATAGGAGTTTGGAACAAACTGGAGCTCGCTCTATCATTGTTCTTCCAAAAGCTCCTTGCCGTAAACGGTTGTCCCCGCCCTGCCGTGCCTTTTCATGCTTCACAAGGCGATGTCCGCTTTCTTGAAGAGGGTATTGCCAGCCTTCTTCTCTATGGTGATAAATCATACCATTTTCTTTAAAAAAGAAAAACGCAATCCATTGGCACCGTCTTCGTTTTTGCTGGTTTATGGCTTTTTGCTTGAAGTAAAAAACACGATTATCAGCCATTTTTCATGGAGATATTGACTACTTTTCCCAATTCGTTGAAGTTCAGAAAATAGCGCAAATCAGTCAATGGAAAGTGTCAGCAAGGCATTGTGAAACCCTATTCATTTTGCTTTCCCAATGCGCTTTTCCGCTTCTTCGAAATAGCGTTGGTAATTCTTCCTGCAGTACCTCGGCTTTCTCTCTTCTTGGTATCCGGTTTCTTCAAAAGAATAAGGCTCGTCCACCCTCCAGGAATCGAATAGCCCTGCCTTCACCGCTTTCTTCGGGCAATGCATCACGCATCTTTGGCACATCAGGCATTTGCCTCCGAACCTGAACTTCCCGTCTTCGAAGGAGATGTTTTCGGCAGGGCATTCCTTCACGCATCTCATGCATTGGACGCACTTATTAGCATCGACTTTGTAGAACCTGCCATTGAAGCGCCCGCCCCACCGCTGGATCCGCAATATCGCGGCGAATGGCCTATCGAAGAAGAAACGCTTCACGTGGACGTCTTTCCCTTGCAGGAAGAGGTCCAGATCCATCGGAAGAAGCTTCTCCATGACGGATTTCATGCGGAAGGCCATGTAATCCGAGTGGCGGAAGACGAAGCTATATGGCATGAGGTAATGGTATTCGTTCCTCACGAGGATATTCCTTCTTTTCAAAATAGAGATCAGATGAAGGCTGGAGGCATTGTTCCAAAACAAATGCTCCCCCGACTGCTTCATGATGACGCAGGGAATCGGCTTTTCCAATTTCTTGATGGATTTTGCGCAGGCTATGATGGGTTTTGGGGCATTGAAGGCGTAGATGGGGTAAAAGACGAAAAGGCCATCATAGCCTGCCAAGCTGATTGGTTTATTTTCGATTGCGTCAACCAAATCCAAGCTGTGTCCGCGCGAAAGAAGCTCGGATTGAGCGGTCAGGCAGACGCGTTTCGTGTTTCCGGTCCCAGTGAAATAGATGCCTAAAAACTTCATTGAGGATGTTTATCTGAAGTCGCCGGGGTTGGGGTAGCAGCGATCCATGGTCTTTTTGATCGCTTCCTCCAAGCCGCCGCGGGAAATATGGAGCTTCTGGTTGATTTCGTCCATCACTTCTTCTTCGATGACCATATCGATGGACATGACTTCCTTCATTACGAGGCCATAGTCAAGGCCCCCTTCAAGGCCTTGCTTGCGATGGCCGTTTTCGATGGCTTTCGCGCCCAAAACGCACATCCAGGTCGGCGGGCAGACGACTTTTTTCTTGACGCCTTTGCATTCGGCCATGAAGCTCAGCATCCAGCGGAATGACTTGTTCTGGTCGCCGATGGGATAACGGGCGCCGTCTTCGCCGTATTCGAGGGCGCCGATGCCGGCCTCCGCGATATGTTCGATGGCGATCATCGTCGTGCCGCCTTTGGAGGAGAAGACCAACTTTTTGCCATTGACG
>CAMORJ010000106.1 GCA_946623775.1 uncultured Bacillota bacterium
TGTATCCTTTGCTGACCGCGAAGCCCCCTGCGACGTTTTTGATCTTCGTGGCCCTCGCCCTTTACGTCAAACTCAGGGAGCGCAGCTTCCTGAAGCATGGGAAGACGCTGGATGATTACCGCAGGTTCTTGGATTCGAACGCGAACCGCGTCCAATTCTCTCGTTTCCTGATTCTTGCCATCGTCGTTGCGGTCGTCATCGACTTCATCGCCGCGATTCTTGCATCCGTCCTTGTCTACAGCTCCTATGAGGGGCAGCTCCACGAAGACCTGGCTGTCTCTAGCGCCGTCATGACGGTGAGCTCCTGGGGATTGGGCAATACCATCCCGATGCTTTTGACCATTCCCATCGTCGCCTTCTTCGATTACCGCAAGACATATAAAAACAAACTTGTCGACACCGCGATCCCCGTCATCGGCGTCGCCATCATCGCCATCATCTACATCGAAGGATTCTTCCAATTCGGCAAATTCATGATTTCGCAGACGTTCCCGAACGGCATCATGGGGTCGGGGGACGAAGCGGAGGAAGAAGGCCTGATATTGTCGGCCATAAGGTTCTTGAGGGAGTAAATCGATGGGATTGAAAAAGCCAAGCAAAGAAACGATCGCCACCTTGTCTTCGGCCATTTTCGGCGTGATCTCCGTTTTGATTCTGGTGTTCGCCCTATTTTCCATGGCGACAGCCGTCCATGGGGAAGGGAGGCTGGATATATTCCTTTTCTTCCTGTATCTCTCCCTGGCTTTATCTAGGGGCTATTTGGCCGCTTATATGTTCCAGCAGCACAAGAAACTGTGCCTGCCCGTCATCAAGAATCTTGTCTTCGTCCTGCTTTTCATCGCAGGCGCGGTCCTTTCGTTCGTCCTGCCATTAAGCGGCGGCTTGTTCTCTATTCTCGGCGTTTTGTATTTCGCGGCCATCGTCGTCAATAAAGTCTGCTTGATCGTCGAGAAGAGGAAACTTGGCAGCATCATCGTCAATTCTTTCCTTGGCCTGCTTGGCATCTTCGCCATGGCGTTGCTTTTCATATCGAGCGGTGTCGAAGAGGTCGCGACTTCGATCCTCGTCTTCTTGCTCCTTATCGTGATCATCATCTCCTTGTTTGAGGTCCTTGGCTTCGCGTTCTCCAAAATCCAGCTCAAAGGCTTGCTCAAAATCATCCGCAAGACCTATGTCATTGAGATTCTTTACGGCTTGGTGATCCTTTTGATCTCCTTCTCCTTCTATTTCTCCGTCATGGAGGATGGATTCAATTCCTTCTGGGATGCGCTGTGGTATTCCTTCGCCATCATCACGACGATCGGCTTAGGGGATTTCACGGTCACCTCGGCGATTGGGCGCGTGCTTACGGTGATTCTGGGAATCTATGGCATCATCGTCACGGCATCGATCACCAGCGTCATCGTCAACTACTATAACGAAGTCAAGTCCGAGCACTCCGAGCCATCCGAAGAGCAAACGCCGGAAAAGCCTTCGGAAGAAGAGGCTCCTGAAGACTCCCCGAAAGAGTAATATTTCCGCCATGAACAAGATTCTTCCTTATCTGAAAGTATTCGTATTGGCCATTTTGGCTGGCCTTTCCATCGGCCTGGGCGGCTTTTTGTATCTTCTCATCACCTGGGGCTTGCCCAATGAATTAGGCAAGGCGCTGGGTTCGGCGGCGTTCTCCGTCGGATTGTTCCTGGTATGCACATTCGGCCTATGGCTTTATACCGGAAAGATAGGGAACGTCTTCGAAGGCAAACAAAAGGCGTCGTTCTACATCTCTTTGCCCATTTGCCTGATCGGCAATGCAGTTGGGGCGATTGGCCTTGGCTATTTATGTTTCGCCATTTTCCGGGAGACGGACTTATTCATCGTCGCCCAAAGCGCCGCGAACAGCAGGCTGGCGTTAAATAGCTTCTACGATTATCTATCGTTCTGCCTCCGCTCGACGCTATGCGGATTCTGCGTCTATATGGCGGTAAAGCTATTCGCCAAAAACAGGCTCAAGCCGCTTGGCATATCGATGCTTGTGTTCTTCGTGTTCCTGTTCGTCTACTGCGGGTTCCAGCACTGCATCGCGAATATGTTCTATCTCGGCTTTGGGAATGGCTACGGGAACGGCATGGCTTATGTAAGTCTATTGCTTGCGATTGCATTCAATTCCATTGGGCCGATACTGGGGATTGCGGTCTTCAAGATCTTAGAAACGAAAAAGGCGGAATAGCTTAGTGACTCTCTAAGCATTCTGCCTTTCCTTTAGGCTAGGAATTTATCTTTTAGATAATCGATGAAGTACTGCGGGTTGAGCTTTTCGCCCGTGACTTTTATGATCCAGTCTTCTGGCTTCAGGTAGTCGTAGGCGAAGTCGTTTTCCGCGAACCATTTGCGGATCGGGAGCAAATCGCCTTTCGCAAGCAACCCTTTGATATCTAAATCCTTTTCCATGGCCTTCATGATCTGAGCGCCATAGAGATTGCCTAAGGCATAAGAGGGGAAATAGCCGAACAAGGCTTCTGACCAGTGGGTGTCCTGCATGCAGCCAAGGCTATCGGAGGGGACGTCCACGCCGAGGTATTCTTTGTATTTCTCGTTCCATTTCTTCGGGAGGTCTTTCGGCTCTAAATCGCCGTTGAGGAGGTCCCTTTCAAGCTCGTAGCGGATGATGATGTGGAGCGAATAGGTGAGCTCGTCCGCGTCGCAGCGGATCAAGGATGGCTTGACGACGTTTTCGCCGCGATAGAACTGCTCTTCGGTCATCGTGAGGAATTCCTCGCCGAATGTCTCGCGGCATAGGCTCAGGAGGCGCGGGGCAAGCTCGCGGCTTTTGCCCAATAGGTTTTCGTAGAACCTAGAATGCGTTTCGCATAAGGCCGCGGTGGCATAGTTCTCCAAAAAGAGATCGTAATGGCTCTTGGGCCAATTCTGGAACTGAATGCAATGCCCGCCTTCATGGAGGACGGTGGACAAGTTGCCGTGATAGTCTTCCAAATCGTATTCGGTGGTGATGCGGGCGTCATTGATGCCTAGGGCATCGGAGAATGGGTGGGCGGATTCCGCGATGGCGCCGCGGCTCAGATCGTAATGGATGAGCTCCAATAATTTCGGGGTCAGGTGGCGTTGCGAATCGATGGAATGAGGCAAGACGGCTGGGATGTCTGCGTTTTCCTGACGCTTCATGACTTGGGGAAGCAATTCCAAAAGTGTCTTTTTAAGAGGCCCGAATACCGCATCGAGCTGCTTTTGGGTCTCGCCTGGCTCATATTCGTCCAAAGCGACATCGTAAAGCGTTTCATGGCAGTCTTTCTTTTTGATTCTGAGAAGGCCTTTCTTGAGTTCCACAAGCTTTTCGAAATGAGGGAGCCAGGATTGGAAATCGTTTGTTTTCTTTGCCTGGCGCCAGGCGGAATTGGATTCCGAGATGGCTTTGTTCCATTCCTCAAGCTGCTTCAATGTCAGCCTTTCGTTGTCTTCGACTTCGCGGAGCAAAAGATCGGCAAGACGCTGCAATTGGAGGTCTTTTCCGGGGGCAAACGCAAAGTCTTTGACTGCCTTGATATACTCAGGGCTTTTGATGATTTCGTTGTATTGGGTGTCGATGCCGCCCCAAATATCGGCTTCATCCTCCAGACCGTCTATAGGCGCGCGTGTCTGCATGTCGTAATAGATAATAGAGGATAGGTGACGCAATTCCCTCTTCCTGAGAAGGAATGGTTTTAACTCTTCGAATTCTTTCATATATAGGTGCTCCTCCGAGGAAGTTTATCCCAATGCCGTATCCAAAACCAGCATTAGCGCAAAGCCGAGGATAAATGACCAGACGCCTTCATGGCTTTTGGCGTTGGCTTGCAGGTCAGGGATCATTTCTTCGGCGATGACGTAAAGCATGCATCCTGCTGCAAACGACAGTGCATAGGGCATGATCGGCTGGATGAATAAGGCTAGGAATAATCCTGCAACGGCCGCGATTGGCTCGACGGCGCCAGACATTGTGCCTAAGCCGAATGCTTTTTTCGTGCCGACTTGCGAGGCGAATGGCAAAGCGACAACGGCGCCTTCAGGTATGTTTTGAATGCCGATACCGATGGCAAGCATCAATGCGCCGGTCAAAAGGCCAGCGGCGGAATCGGAATTAGAAGCGAATGCCGCAAAAGCAACACCATAGGCGATGCCTACCGATAGACCTTCAGGGACGTTATGGATTGTGACGGCCA
>CAMORJ010000107.1 GCA_946623775.1 uncultured Bacillota bacterium
AAAGAAAAGAAGTACGGCTGGAGGTGCAAGATCTGCGGATATACCTACGAAAACGATCCGCTTCCGCCTGACTTCGTCTGCCCGCTTTGCAAGCATCCCGCCACGGACTTCGAACGGGTCGAACTATAGGTCTTTGACCATCATATAATGCGGGTATCCCGCATCATCGAAAAGCTCTCCAGTCTCCTTGCGATACTGGAGCTTTTCGTAATATCCCGCTTTATCGAATTGGGCTCCTAGGCGAACTCTTTTGCCGCCTTTTTCCCTTGCTTTGGCTTCGGCTTCTTGGAGGATCAATTTGCCAAATCCGCGACCCCTGTATGCGTTTTTGACGCAAAGTCGGCCAATGTGATAGGTGAATTCGTCCTCGGCGAAGAGCCTTCCCGTCGCTACCGGAATGCCGTCTTCGTATATGACGATTTCGTCGGCATTGCGATCGATGTCATCCACATCATCTTCCTTCTTGAATCCCTGCTCCAACGTGAAAACCTCATAGCGGAGATTCTCCGCGTCTAGGGTGATTCCGATGGACCAAACGATTCTAGGCATACGCAAATTATTGAGCCTCCGCCCATTCTTTACAAGAAAGGACTCATTGCTGGGCCAAACGAGGCGGATGGATTGCATAACCGAAACGTTTCTCGGCGCATGCGCGTGAGTTCGTGTATAATGGGCGACATGGCCGACGAAGAACTTGAACCAATTGAGGGCGTCATCCTGGATGAAACCTTGGATGAGGAGCCCACTGAGATAGTCGCGAAGAAACCGCTCGACGATTACGGCAAGCAGATTGCCCGCTTTAGCTATTTGGCGAACCTTTTTCTGCGATATGGCCCAACCCTTTTCGCCGTCTCCGCTTTAGCGTCCATGGCGTTTTGGATTCTCGCTCAGCAGCGCGGATACCAAGGCGTTTTCCTCGTCCTGCTGATCATCATGGCCTCCATGGCGTTCATAGGCCTAGTCGCTTTTGGCCTAGGGATGATTTGCCGCAAGATCGCCATTGGCTACATGAAGCGCGACCCGAATTATGAATCGAGGATCAAATAATGGCAGACATCGTCATCAAAGGACTTACCAAAGTCTATAACAAAGGACAGCAAAACGAAGTCTATGCCCTCAACGGCATTGACTTTGAAGTGAAATCCGGCGAATTCATTGTAATTCTTGGCGCTTCCGGCGCGGGCAAATCCACCTTGCTCAATATTCTCGGCGGCATGGACAATGCCTCGGATGGCCAATATCTATTGGGAGAAGAGGATGTCGCGAAATTCAACGACAAGAAGCTTCAGGAGCTCCGCCGCAACAGAATCGGATTCATCTTCCAATTCTATAACCTCATGCCGAATCTCACCGCGCTTGAGAACGTTCAATTAAGCGCTTCCGTCGCTCCGAACCCTTTCGATGCGAAGAAGACCCTAACCGATGTTGGATTGGAGGGAAGGCTAGACAATTTCCCCAGCCAGCTTTCAGGCGGCGAGCAGCAGCGCGTCGCGATTGCGCGCGCCTTGGTCAAGAACCCCGACCTCCTGCTTTGCGATGAGCCTACCGGCGCGCTTGATTCAAAGACCGGTGCTTCGATCCTCTCGCTTCTATTGGAGGTCGCGGAAAAATACAAGAAGACGGTCCTCGTCGTCACCCATAACGCGAAAATCGCCGAGGTCTCCAAACGCGTCGTCAGGATCGCCGATGGCAAAATCGTTGAGGACGTGCATCAAGATTCGCCCAAAAAAGTGTCTGAAATCTCCTGGTAAAGAAGTATGGAAGAAAAACCCGTCGCCCCTAAAAACAACTCGGAATCCCGTTACGACTCCGTCATCGCGTTCCTTGCTTTGGAAGCCATCGCGCTGGTTTGCTTTGGCTTCGCTGGAACGAACGGTCTCATTTTCCTTAGGGCAATCGGCCTGTGCTTGAGTTTGTTCCTTTTCCCGTTCGCCCAGCGAATGTTTGCTAAGCAAAAAGCAAACAAAAAGCTCTATTACCCCTTGATTCCCGTTGGGGTGACGATGCTGTTGCTGTGCTTTTCGCTTTTCTGGTTCAGGCTTTATGGATCTTCGTGGTTCACGGCGTTCTTCGATGGCTTGTTGGTGTTCCTGGGTTTATCGGGGTTCTTCTTATTGGCGTTAGGCCTTAAGAGCATCCCTTGGATGAAGCTTGAGTATATCCTTTTGGCCGTTTTGGCTGGGCTTGCTTTGATGGTGTTTATCACCATGTTCTATTCGGTCATCCGTTATGGGCTTTTCTATGCCTATAGATTCAAGTCCATGGTCTATTACTACGATGGCGTCGTCTTCCATATCGATAGCGAGGCCAAATTCTTGGATGGCTTTAAGTTCCGCGAGGTATCCCTTGATTTCGCGAAGTGGGGCGGTTTCGCGCTTGCCTCTTCGGGGGCTGGGATATTCGCGAATAGCATCCGCAAGAACAGGAGGGATTTCCTCATCCTTGCCGCATTCGCCCTTCTTGGCATCATCGATTTGGCGATCGTCCCATTCATCAAGGGTTTGATCCTTTTGGCGATTGTGTATATTTTCGGGGCCGTCATCGCCTATTTGATGAAACTCAAACAGACTTCGCAGAGGTGGCGCGAGAGGCTCGACAAAATCATGCCGATCGTCTTCTACGCTTTGATTGGCGTGGTGGTCCTTGGGCTTTTGGTTTTGTTCATCGACGTCTATTTGGGGCACGACAAATCGTTCCTTGCCAAGATCCCGAAGATCGGGAACCAATTCGTTTCCGAATCGGGAATCGGATATAAGCTGGAGGAGATGATTTCCCAGACCATGTTCCCCGTTTCGTCCACGGGCAGGAGATTCGATTTCCTCACCGCGATGTTCGGCATGGGGTCCGCGAACCGTTATTATGGGACTTCATTCTTTGAATTCAACCTCATCTGGGAGAATGGCTTATTGGCCTTCGTCGGGGTGGTTTACTGCATCTTCTATTTCATGAAGAAGATCCGCGTCTATCTCCATGACGACACCCAAGGGTCTTTGGATAAGAAGCTGGTCATCGCGATGATGATCCTTGGCATCTTCTTGTATTTCTCCTTCTGCTCCGACGAGATGCCGCTTCGCCATCCAGAGGGATTGCAGGAGCCCTTCTCCAACCATTCGACCACCCTTTTGGCGTTCCCGCGCTCCAACGCGTTCATATTGCTTTTCTTCTTGCTTGGCCTAGCCTTCTCCGTCGATCCGAAATACCGCGGACCCGTGGAAGAAGTGAAGCCAGAGGGAGAAGCCACTGAGGTCAGGGAGGCTGCTTTGGATGAATAAGAGATTGGCAAAACTGATGGCCCTCCTGCCTATTTTGGGCTTAGTCGCCTGCGCGGACACCGCGGAGCTTTATCCTGGCGACGCCTATATCGGCGGCGATTTCATGAAGAACCATTACTCCATCTGGAGCGATGGGCTTAAAGAAGCGCCCGTGTCCAAAAGCGTCACCATCGAGAACGAAAGGCATGGCTATTTCAACGGAAAAGCCAATAAATCCGACCCGCTTATCCCAAGCGATTTCTATGGCCTGGGGCAGGCAGCCGAATGGCATCCGGAGGATTTCACCAATGACAAAAATCAGGTCTATTCCTGGGACCCCGATATTTTAGGGAATGCCGGGATCGGCCAATGGGAGGACCAGACTCCGCTTGTGGGGGTCGCTTATGGCCAGACCAAGAAACTATCTTTGATCAGCCCCAAATTCAGCCGCGGCTATCTATCCAAACTCTATAACGGACAGGTCCGCTGCAACGCCTGGAGCTCTTATTCCGTCGTGGAAATCGATAAGACGGGATACGGTACCGTGTTCCCGGCGGAACTATTGTCCGGCAAGTCCTTCTCCATGGCGCTTCGCGGCGGAAGCGACACGCCCTCGGTCGGACGCGTATCGACTTTCGATATCCATGTGACCTTCTATAAGCTTGACGAGAAGAATTCCTATGTAGGCACGACCATCAACCTCAACGACGTCAAACTTCAGACCAACCAAAGCGCTGAAATCACATCCTTGGTTGGGTTCTATTTTGAGGACGTCGGACTATCGCCTGAAGGCATCGTCGGTATGTCCGTGACATACGATTTGGTTGAGGACGTGTATTCAAAAGACGGGGTTGATTACCACCCGTCCGATGATTTCAGCGACGACAATCAATA
>CAMORJ010000108.1 GCA_946623775.1 uncultured Bacillota bacterium
AGTTGCGTTTCACTAGTCAAACGGCCCGTTTTCCACGTGTTTCGGCGTTCTTTGTAAATTCGCAATTTTTGACGATAATCCCGATACCCATTTCTGTGGGATAAAAGAAGCCTATTCATTGGAGCGAAGGTTCTCGGCGAGTTCGAGCTTATTGATTTTACGTAGGGAAAGCAGATGGCAAATGGCGATGGTGACGATGACAAAAGCCAGCGCTGTCCCAATCAAAGGAAAGCTGAAGATAAAGGGGTAGGTTTGCCTTGAGGACGAGGCGAGGGAAAAGAGAATGCGGCTGCTCAGCACATTTAATGGTATGGCGATGATGCTGGCGAGAATCAATTGGACCAGATTTTGGAAAAGGAAAATCCGCGAGATGACGCTGACTTTAAATCCGAGCGCACGGAATAGCGAGAACTGGTGAATCTGCTCTGCTAAGGCGTTTTGATTCATGATGAAGAGAATCACCAAAGCGATGGCGAGCGCGAAGACGATCATGATCCACAAAAAGAGATCCAAAGTATCAAAGATACGATGCAAGTCCGTCTTCAATGAAGAGGTGAAGACGATTAAGGACCCAATAGTCTTTTGGCTGAGCAATTCGGATAGCCGATTCTCATCATTGGTGGTTATTAGAAGGGAGGAGTAGTAATCGACTCCAGTGGCCTCTAGCTGCGCCTTGGAGAGATAAGTAATTGGGTGATAATACTGATAGGAAATGCCGATGACTTCAATGGAATTGCCGTTGATGGTCACCTTATCTCCTCGCTTAACGGATAGGTCTTTCGCGTAGCCTTTGGGAATGATAATTCCTTCTTCAGGCAACGCGATGCTACCATATCCTTCATCGTTTGGAATAAGGATCATGCCGCCATTCAAACTTGGGTCAAAAGCCAAACATTCAAGAAATTTGGCGTCCCCGTTATCATTGGAAACCTCAACGTAGGTGTAGTAGCAATCCAGGATGCTGCTTATCGATTCTTCTTGCCGCAGAGTTTCGATAAGGGAAGGGGCGGCCTCCTCTTGCAGATAAACTTGACAATCGTAGTTCATCCGCCCATCGCAGCCTTGTTCGATCAACGCCGTCTTGGATAAGTAGAAGCTACCGCAAAGCAAAATCATCAATAAAGAGGCGGATATGGTAAAAGCGGAGACGAAGAATCGCCTTTTATTCTGCAACATAGAATTAGTCGCGCTTTGCGGAATGAATGGCATTTTTGCCAGGGCTTTTTCAACTATTTCGGGAAGTGATTTCCGTTGCGCCTCGTTATTTAAGGCCGCATCTTTAGGCGTGATGGAAAAGATTTTGATGGAAGCTAGGGCAGTGGCGAGGATGCCGACGAGAATCAAGGATCCCGTGCTTAGCAAGACAATAGGAACGCGTAACGAATTCCCGATTAAGGGAACGCAGTAGGTCTTGACCATCGCCGCGGTAACCATCGTGGAGATACCATAGCCGATGGGTATAGCTAACAAACTGGCGATGACGGTTATCAACGAAGTAAAGGCCAACAGGACGCGGATGATTTGGATTCTGGAAGCGCCATTGGCCAACATGATGCCGATATTCCGCGTCGTTTGGCGAATGATTTGGCTGATGAACAAACCCACCAAGACCATGATGATGACGTAAAAGAATATCGGTAGAAAGAGGAATGCGACGCCTAGTTGTTTGTTGACGGACTGCATGTATTTGCGTGGCGGCGTATCGTCACCTTTCATGGAAATGAGCGGTTTGATTCCTTTTTCTTCCAAATAACGTTCAACCTGGCTTAAAACATCATCTTCGGAATAGCCTGGCTTATTCTTTATGATCATTTCGTTAGTTATCGCGCTGGCGAAATCATGGGAAAGGCTTTCCGCATCAAAAGAGTCGAGGTTCGTGGATTCCACAACCCTTGTTTGCAAGCCGGGTAAACTCGCGATAAGCGGGGCCAAGCTTTCGAAGACGTTATTGAGGTCATCCTCAAGGAAATAGAGGTAGCCATAGTCGAAGTCATCGCTCCAGACATAAGGGTTGAAAGAAGGAAATATTCCTTCGACGGTATCGACGATTTGATGGATATGAACTTCCTGCGTGAATCCATATAGGGATAGCGTGAGATCCTGACCGAGATGAAAGTTGTTGTTGGTGGCGAATTTTCCAGAGACTGCGACATTGTATTTGCTGTCGTCGCGGGGGATGGACTCCACGACATAGCGCTTCATGATTTCACCTTCTTCATCGTTATAGGTGAAGATGCGGCTATTGATGACACGTCCATCGTCTTTCTTTAAGTGGGCGTCTATCGAGAGACGCATATCGATGGATGCGACGCCATCAAGTTCATAAAGCCGATTGAATTCGCTCCGTTCATCCAAAGGCACGCTGATATATTCGTCGACATAGCCATAGGCATCAAAGAAACGAATCGGGTCGTTATAGAGATGATCCTTCGCGGAAAGAAAAGCGTTAAATAAGCCCGCGGACACGGAACCAATAAAAATCAGCGAGAGAAAAATGGAAAGGAAACGTTTGATGTAAGCCCGTAAGAGAAGGCGAACCATCACCAATGCACCTCATGGACGGGCAGGGGGTGTTCATTGATCTGGTCAGAAACAATCTTTCCGTCCTTCATTTTGATGATGCGGTCGGAAATTAAACCGATTTCCTTGGTGTGAGTCACAAGGATAATGGTCTTTCCTTCGTCGTGGATTGTCTGGATTAATTCCAATATTTTGATTCCCGAGGCTTCGTCCAAAGCGCCCGTAGGCTCATCAAGAAGCAATAAGTCGCCTTCTTTGTTCAGGGCTCTAGCGATGGCGACACGTTGTTGCTGGCCACCGCTAAGCTGCCGTGGAAACTTGTCTTTCTTTTCCAATAAGCCGACTTTGTCCAAAAGCTTTTCCGCTTGTTCTTTATGCTTGTAGCCATTAACCAACATGACATTTTGAAGCGCGGTGATATCGGTGACCAAATAGAAGAATTGGTACACAAAGCCGACTTCGTTTTTGCGGTATTGCGTCAATTCTTTTTCTTTGAATTTCGTAATGTCCCTGCCATTTACGATTATTTTACCGCTTGAAGGAAAATCGATGGCCCCCAGCATATTGAGCAAAGTGGACTTTCCCGAGCCCGATTCCCCAATGATGGTGACAAATTCACCTCGGCGAATCGACAAACTGACATCATTTAAAGCATAGGTGAGACCTTCGCCTTCGCCATATTTCTTCGTAACGTTGCATATTTGGATATGAAAGCCTTCTGCCATCGTTTATTCCTCTTGACTTGATGAAGGCTGTTTCGTTTCGTGTCTGCTTTTCGCGCGGCGGATAAGGAAGAAGACTAGGTACTCTATACCAAATAAGGCTAGGGTAATCGGGGCGAAGACGGCGAATCTTAGAAATTGATTCGCGGGCAGAATCTTGGCTAGGCCTTCGCCAAGGTCATCGCCTTGCAAATACATATAGGAGCCGTCGGGAATGAAGTGGTTGGCTATCATGGAAAGGATCGATAAAACCACAAGGAAGAGAAACGGCTTATAGACGGTTTTGATGTCGTAACGGTAGCCTTTGACAAACATCATGTAGAAAACGGAGTAGATGGGTAAGATGTGCAAGAGCCAATACTGGTAATAACGGAAATAGGTGGGGCCGGTGTTGGTCAAGACGGCGGGGAGTAACAACGGAGCGATACCTAAAGTGAGGCAAACCGTGACATCGATATCGAAGAGATGCTTGGACTCGGTAAACATCATCAAGGCAGCGAAGATACAGGTCCATTCGCAGACTTGAAGGGGAAGTTTCGTCATCAACGAATGACTGGTGCCGCCATCCCCAGGACCGACATAAAGAACTCGCCAGTAGTAGCCTAGTTCCGTCAATAACATCAAACAGCCTAGGACGAAGCGGATGGTCTTTTCATGTTTAAGCTTCGCGATTCTATCCCGATAAATGTAAGTCAGAACAATGCCGACCACCAAGACGATAATCGGGAGGAAGTGCCAGAAGGAAAAATAGGCAAAATCGCCCTCTTCGCCATAGCCGAAGAAACCGTCTTTATAGAATTCAACCCAATTTTCCGGCATAAATCCTCCTTTGTTTCCTACAAATTATAGTTCATCCG
>CAMORJ010000109.1 GCA_946623775.1 uncultured Bacillota bacterium
ACTATTTGAAGCCCCTGGATCGCAAGGCCCTTTGATTCCTGCAATATAGAAGCCGATTTTGTTTGCTTGAAGCACTTTCAAGATCGCAAATCCATGCGATTATCCCGCATCGTGCTCCGCCTTTTTAAGCAATATGCGGCCAAATTCTTATGCTCATGGACTTGGCCATCTCGCTCCTTACGTCCTTGATGGACGCTTTTTCTTTATTTTGCCCAAGGCTTTTTAAGGAATGATGGCAATCATGGGACGCAGCCATTTGGCTTCGCATCGGGGGATGGGCTTTCCCGAAGCGGAAAAAAGACCCTCCGGCTGATAGTCCAGCCTGAGGGTCTTGCTTTGAGCGTTAGCCCACGTTGGCGGGCAGGAAGTTGAGGTAATAGGCCCATGCGGCGAAGTCGTAGCCGTACGTCTCGACATAGCCGACGTTGGTGACTTCGGTGATGCCGACCAAGGAGCCCAATGGCGTGGCGAGCCAATCGCAGGTGATGGCGCACAATCCATTGACGAAGTCGCCATCGGCGAAGGAGTAGGCCTTTCCTTTGAAGGCATGGGTCTCGTCGCGGTCCTCGTCGATGCTCCATCCAGATGGGTAATGGAGGTCTCCGACGTCATCATCCTTGTTCTTGACGCCGTCGATGCTGACGATGATGCCGAGGGTCTTCTCGAGCTTGTCCTGCGGGATGATGCCGATCTGGCAGAGGTATTCGTTCAGCCGATACGCGGTGCCTTTTAGGTTGTTGTACAGCTTGACCTTGATCCCCATCAAGCGGATGGCAGCCTCATCGATGGAGACGACGTCATCGGGCTTTTTGTGGTTTTGGATGTCGAATTCATCGGCGCGGGTGACGTAGGTATCGGTATCGATTCCGTCGTCATAATCGTAGTCGACCGCGGTGACGACGCCATAGGCCTCGATCTTGTAGGTGATGTAGCTTGCCGTGACGTAGCTATAGATGGTCTTGGGGTCGATGCTCGAGTGGTAGAAGCGCTCATCGCTGAATTCGGCTTTGACCGCTTTGTCCAATGTGTCGTAGCGCGATGAGGTGATCTCGCCCGAGTTGATGAACTTGACGAGCCCCAATATCGAGCGGGCGCAGAAGTAGGTCGATTCGATCTTGATGAGGACGAGGTTGAACTCGGGCTCGATCTCGAAGCCGAAGTTGTAGATGGTCTCCAGCATGATGCGGTAGGAGTCAAGCGGGGTGATCGCGCTTTGCAGCGAGGAGCCGAACTCGGTGGAGGTGAAGGCGGCGCAGAAATTGGTGAAGGTGAGGGTGAACCTATCGATGTCCGCGTCTTCGCTGAAATGGCTCTTCATCGCCTGGTAGCGGAGGCTCTTGGCGATATCGCGCACCTCATCCTCGGAGAACTGGCCATAGGAGAACAAATCGGCGATGATATCGTCCTCGATGCCGGAATAGACGTGGCCCGCGTTATCGAAGATGCCTTGCAGGGCATAATTGAGGGTGGGGATGGTCACCGTCTTGGTCGCGTTCTTATCGATGATCTTGCCATCGATCGATAGCGACATGTTGCGGCCTGGGAATACCAAATTGCCTTCCCTATCGTAGCAAAGGGTGATCTGCGGCTCTTCGCCTTCATAGGGCTCATAGGCGTCGATCACGAGGTTATAGTAGTAGCGGAAGTAATCGTTGGAATAGGAGACGACCGCATCCTTAAGCGGGATGTAGTAATCGGTGACGAATGCCTTCCATGCGCTGTTGGCGTTCAGGAAGTTGTTGAGCAGGGACTGCTGGCCGAGCTGCTCCAACTCTACCTGGATGGTATCCAAGGAAGAGATGATGCTATCGATCTTGGCCTCGATCTCCAGGAGCTTCTGGCTGATGGAGGCCAAGGAGCCGAGGATCTGGGTGCTCGGCTCAATGAGGCTATTGATGCCTAGCAGGGTTCCCGCGCCGCTTTTGGCGGTGGTGAAGTCGCCGGAATAGAGGCCATAGCCGATTTTGCCGATGCCGGTCGCGGCGGAGATGATGCCATCCGCATCGTTGGAGGTCTCGTTCCCTTGCCCGGAGAAGGCGTACTCGTTGACTTCGGATTTGACGATGCGGTAGCTTTCGGTCGCGGTTTGGGTGACGGTTCCGGTCCCTCCGCCGGCGTCGGCGCTTTGGTCGACGACGTATTCGACGTATTCCCTTTCCGGGGTTATGCCGTGCCCGGCATACCAATCCTTGGCGATATAGTTCGTCTTCGCGGGGTCCTCGTCATCGACCTGGACCTGGTCCAGGTAGATCGTGGCCTTGCCCTCGGGGAGGCTTGCGGCGTTGATTTTGAATTTCGCCTCGAACGTGGTCTCGTCGATCTTCTTTAGGCTTGTGATCGAGGTGGAGACGTCCGGGAAGGTGATGATGAGGTTTTGATTCTTAGGCTCCTGGGTGAGCTTTTCGAGATTGTTCGCGAAGGCGCTGGTGATCCGGCAGGATTGCAGTTTCACCTTGGCCGAGCCCCCGTATTCGGTTGGGCTTGTGCGGTAGATGGCGACGCTGCTTTCGGTCTTGGCGTGGAGCAGATCGATGGTCCATTCCTGCGGGATGGCGTAATCGAAAGCCTCTCCCGCGGCGCTGATTCTGACGTTGTCGAGGATATCCTGGGCGACTTCCAGGCTGATGGCGGAGGGCATGGTCAGGCGGAAGCGGAAGGATTTCCAATCGTCGGCGATCTCGATAAGCTCCAGGCTATATCGATCCGCAGGCGTGACGGAGAAGTAGGGGAATTCGTTGGAATTGACCTTGGCTTTGTAATCGTCTTTGCTGAGGTTCCCCTCGTTGAGGAGAGCCATATTCTCCAAGGCGACGGTGAAGTCGAGCTTCTTGTTCTCGTCGGCGAGGCGGTAGGTGGAGGCGTCCACCTCGGCCTTCCTTACGATGGTGGGGAAGGTCGCGGTCAGGAAGGCCTCGGCCTCGTTGCTTTCCTTGGCTAGGCTGACGTGGCCTTCGCCATCTCCGACGGTGCCTTCGGTCTGTATGGTCAGTGTGCCCTCGCTTAGGGAGACCGAGGTTGCCTCAAGGCCCTCGAAAGCGCCGGCAAGGCGGACCATCTTGGTCGAGATGCCTTTCTTGAGGCCGATTTCGGAGCACGTCATGACAAGCGTGGCGTCCTTTTCGCCGACCGTGAGGACCTGCTCCGTCTTAAGGGGCGAATAGGATGGGATGTACTCCGCGTTGAAGAGGGCGAAATAATCGATTTCGACGAATTTCGCGTATAAAGAGATGTCCCCGTCTATCGGGGTGGAGAAATCGTATTTCTCGGCAAAGCCGGGATCGGCATACCAGCCATCGAAATAATAGCCTTCTTCCTTAGGCTCTTCGGGCGCATCCACCATCTTCCCTTCTTCGGCGGTCTTGGTGAGGACCAATTCCTCGCCGACGTAGAAGCTGACGGTATGGACGACCGGGGCGATCGACGAGCTGGAAGAGGATGGCTCCGAGCTCGAAGAAGGCGATGATGGGGTTGAGGATGGGGCGCTGGAAGATGGGCCGATCGACGCGCAGGAAGCAAGAAGCAATCCCGCTAAGGCAAAGGCGATTGTCATTTTCCGTTTCATGAGGTACCTCCTTGCTGTTTGAAAAGAAACAGCAGAACCGTTGATTCGGCATCATTGTACCCTTCCGCGCGTCACGGAAGTGTCACACATCATAAAATGATCCCTTCCTTTCTCTTCCTTCGGGAGGCGTACCAATTGATTGCAGGAGCACGATTCCCTACCGTGCTTTGCGCAGTAACTTTCCAAAACACTCCGATGAAATACTCCAAAACACTCCGATTAATGTTGCAATGAAGCGGATGGAATAGGTATGACTATATCCTTGGGAGACATCGGATATTTACTATTAGTTCTCTTCCCACTTCATGCTCCATATGTTTTAATTCCCGACTCTGTAACTTCTGATGGTGATGACATTTTTCGCTGTCCCCATCGATTGTTGCAGAGCCAAGAAGTAGCCGAAAAGAGGGTGAAAAAAACGCCAAGGACGAGCCATGGCGTTATATATTGCTGTCAGTCGTTTAGGCCATAATCGGCTGGGATCGGGTCGTCGTCCCCGAATTCCTCG
>CAMORJ010000110.1 GCA_946623775.1 uncultured Bacillota bacterium
CTTTTCTTTTCCTCACTTTATTATCTGGAAACCATTCGTACAATAATGCTATGGCCAGCTCGCAAGAATACCTTACATATGTTCTCGAACTCCTTCGTGAACTGCCTGGCATCGCCTGCAAAAGGATGATGGGCGAATTCATGCTTTATCAGAATGGCGTTCTTTTCGGCGGCGTTTACGATAACCGTTTCCTGATTAAGAAGACGCCATCCGTAGATGATGGCAAGCTCGAAGAGCAGGTTCCATATCCATCCGCTAAGCCAATGCTTTTGGTGGACCTAGAGAACCCCGAAGAGATCAAAGAGCTCGTATTGAAGGTCATAAGCGACCTCAAAAAGAAATCGCCCGCGTCCAGCAGGCGATCCCATAAGTGATTATTTCTTGAGCAGCTTTTCGCAATACTCTTTTAAGAGCATCGTCGTGAAGACGTCTCTTTCGTAACGGTCGATCGGGCGACCCCAGTTATCGATTTCGTGGGCCACGACCCTTATGACGACCGCGCCGTGATCGATGAGCCTCAAGACCATCGACGGATCGAATTCCAATCGGCCGGCTTGGTAGAAGGAGAGCATGTCGCACGCTTTCTCCAGCGAGAGCTTTTCGATTTGGATTTCATTGAATAGCTTATTGAAATCCCTGTCGCGGAGATGGCCATTGAGGAACAAGGCCCTCATGGCCGAATCGGCCTGATGCCAATCCGCGACCCGGTTTTCCTCGGGGTGCTCCCTAAGCGGATTGAGGCGGTATCCGCCAGGACGAAGCGCGACGCCTAGGGATTTGACGGCTTGGTAAAGCTCGTAATTGTCCTTGACGATAAGGCCGGAGATATTGACCAAGTCCTTGTCCTGGTCATAGATTTCGAATAGGTGCTCCCTGTCGATGCATTTAATGCCTAAATCGACGAGCTTCTGGTAGAATTCGTCGCCGCGGGCGACGCTGTGGCTTTGGGCAAGCTGAGCCTTCATCTGCTCGATGACGACCCTATCGGTCGCATCGCTAGGCTCGCCATCCATCATAAGCCCCATCGAAACGCCGTAGTGGCGGTTGACGTTGTATAGGCCTTTGACGCCGGGCTTCTCTTCGCCCTCGACGATCTTCTTAAGATGCTCGGCATCGCAATCGAAAAGCTCCATTGCTTTCTCTTCGCTTAGCCTCTCCGCTTCGACGATAAGCGCAAAAATATTCTCCATGTTTGTCTCCTGATCCTGTTTAGGAAAGTTTAGCATGGGAAAAACCGTGAACTCGATGGTTTTCGGCCTTCGCTTTTATAGAGACGACAAAAAATTGAATTTCGCTTAATTGATTTCGGTGACGTCGTCGGGGACCATGACGTTGACTTCGTCGTCGTGGATCGAGGCATCTCCCGCGGCTTGGGACAAAGGCAATTTGAAATAAGTCGCGTACGCCCTGTCCAATAGATTGCCTTGCTCATCGAATAGCTCGGCCATGCCCTCAAAGGTGAGTTTGGTCTCTTTGGTGATCTTCCCAACGCATTTCAAAGGCACTCCATAGGGGCATGCCTTATGGAATTCGACTGTGATCTTGATGGTCACGCCCCAGATCTCGGGGGAGGTCGTCCAGATGGCGCGCCCGATGGTTTCGTCTAGGATCGCGGTGACCAAACCGCCGTGGGTTCTGCTGGGATAGCTTTGATGGATCTCATCGAATTGGAGCAAAGCGATGCAGCTGTTGTCCTCCATGGAGTAGAAGCGCGCTTTGACGCCGGACGGGTTATCGATTCCGCAGATGATGCAATTACGGGAGTTATGCTGTTTGGTTCTGACCTTCATGTTTGAGACCTCGCTTTTAAAATCTTCGTCTAAAAGACGGCTTCGCGCAATAGGAGGGTAAAACGGAAGGCACGGGTAACCGCTTTCATATCATGTTTCCATTGAAATTAGGATTTTCGCGACTATATTTACCAGTTCCCCAAAACGGGGTAAGGAAAACTAGAGTAGAAAAGGAGGTTAGAGAATATGTTGGAACATTTGCAGAAAAAGCTTGTCCGCTTTGAGATGAAGCGGCAGAACCGTAAGAACGAACGCGTACACGATAAACATCACTTCGAGAACACCTTGGCAGAATGCTGCGAGGACGTATTGCTGGATAGCAGAAGCTTCTGCCTCTAAGCGAATTGGGCGGGCGACCGTCCTTTTTTCTTTTTGCCTCACCTGCACGCGCATATAATAAAACCATGCTCCAACGCCTTTGCATCTCCAACTTCGCCATCATCGAGAACGTCGATGTCTCCTTTCAGGACGGCTTCAGCGTCCTCACCGGCGAAACCGGCGCGGGCAAAAGCTTGGTCATCGATTCCCTTTCCCTTCTTTTAGGCGCCCGCGCCTCGAATGAATTGATTCGGCAAGGCGAAGAGAAAGCGACGGTGGTCGGCTATTTCAAAGTCCATAGCCCCCGTCTGGAAGCTGAGCTATCCAAAATCAATGCGGTGGGGCTAGATGGCGAAGTCATCATCGAAAGAGTCATCTCCAAAGGCAAGAATTACGTCAAAATCAATAACGTCCCCGCCTCTTTGTCCGATTTGAATCGCATCGCGCCTTATTTAGCGGATATCCATAACCAATTCGATAACCAGAAATTGCTCAATCCGGAGAATTATCTTTCCATCGTCGACGGCTACCGCGGGGAGATGTCCCGGAAATACCTGGAGGCATATCGCCTTTGCCTGCAGGGATACCGCGAAAAGAAGAAAGAATTGGAAGAAGCCAAAAAGCGCAAGGAAGAGTTTGAGCGGGGGCGCGATTTCTATGTGTACCAGCTCAATGAGCTCAAAGCCTTTGGCCTAAGGGAAGAGGAGGAGAAGGAAATCGAATCCGAAATCGAGCTCCTCAAGAACTACGATAAAGTCTATTCGCTGTCCATGCAGGCGGAATCCCTGATCCGCGAGGATTTCATGGACAAACTCTATGAGCTGAACCAGATATTGTCCAAACTCGGGCAATACCGCGAAGATTATTCCGAGGCGTATCAGAAGCTCGATGCGTCTTATTATGAAATCGACGATGTGCTCTCGACCCTAAAGAAAGGTTTTGGCGATTACGATTACGACCCATCCCGCCTCGACGAGCTCATGAGCAGGCAAAGCGACCTGGAAGGATTGAAGCGCAAATACAAAAAGGACCTTCCTGGGCTAATCGAATACAGGGATGAACTCGAATCCATGGTAGGCGAAGACGCTTCGTTCGATATCAAAATCGAGCAGCTCTCAAACGAATTATCTTCCCTCAGGGCGAAGGTGCTGGAAGCCGGCGCGAATCTGAGCGTGATTCGCAAACAAAGCGCGAAATCGATTGAGAAAGAGATTTCGACTCACCTCACCGATCTTGGTTTGCACGCTTTGTTTGCGATCGATTTCGGCGAAATCGATTTGTCAGATGATGCGTGCTTCGGCGAAAACGGCTTAGACGTGTGTGCGTTTTTGATTGAAACCAACGTCGGCGAAGGGCTTAAGAACCTGGATAAAGTCATCTCGGGCGGCGAGGCTTCCCGCATCATGCTGGCCTTCAAGGCGATCATGGTGAAAGCAAACAAAATCCCGACCGTCATCTTTGATGAAATCGATACGGGATTAAGCGGCGAAGTCGCCTATAGGGTCGCGAAGAAGATCCATGAGCTATCTTTGGCCCATCAGGTGTTCGCGATTACCCATATGCCGCAGGTGGCGAGTCTGGCGGACCACGCCATCAAGATTTCCAAAACCGTGAAAAAAGGCAGGACCTATACCGAAATTCGCGAATTGTCTCTGGAAGAGAACATCGAGGAGATCGCATTCCTTATTTCCGACGGGCATCCAACCGATAAGCAGATGGAGTATGCCCGCGAGATGGTTTTGCTCAATCGCTGATTTTTTGGTTTCTTTTATGCGCGAACGCGGTAAAATAACCCCGCGCATTTTGCAGAAGGAATATGCGTGTACAAGCGGGCGTGGCGGAATTGGTAGACGCGTTAGACTTAGGATCTAATGGTTCTCCGTGCAGGTTCGAGTCCTGTCGCCCGCACCAATGATGATAATGCCCCGCTTCCTATT
>CAMORJ010000111.1 GCA_946623775.1 uncultured Bacillota bacterium
TTCAATACCGCCGATTTCGAAGTCAACGTCACCGCAGGCGACGATAAATCCAGCGTCGAGGGAAGGCTCGTCATGGAGGATTATTCCTATCTGTATGTGTATATCGAATTAAGCGGCGATGGCGCATTCAGCCTATTCGCCTCCTATTATCAGTCCGTCGATGCCTGGCCGAGCCAAATCATCGCCCAAGCCTCCGCCCTCACCGGCGTAACCTCCATCCCCGAGCTTCCCGCCGATGCCTATATCTGCTATGCCTATAACGTCGAAGGCGATTCCTATGCCTTCTATATCGAATGCTATGGCGATGGCATCAACGAAGGCACCGAAGCGACCTATGCGAATATCCTCACCGGCGCAGGCTTCGTGCTCAATGAGCTCTATCATGAGCTTTTGGGCGTCAATCTTTATGAGCATTCAGACGGGACGTGCATCGAATTTGGCTATAACGATCCCGGATTCTATATCAATGCGTATTATGAGGAACCGCAGCAATCGGAGGAATTCGAAACCTTCCCAAGCGAAGCGGTGGCCTCTTTCGTCGAGGACGTGCTGGGGCTTGATCCATATTCCATCCCTGCCTACACCGCGGATTCCTATTATTTCGACACCAATGAAGAGTCGGGCGAATGCTGCGTTTTCTCCTATTACGACACCCTCGAGGATGCCATGGCGATCGAAAGCGCCTACACCGATGCGCTGACTGACCTTGGCTGGGCAATCGATGACAGCCAATACGACGAAGACGGATTGTATGCCACCCACGATGGCAGCGATATCGAGCTCTTGTATTTCGCTTGGACCGATGACGATGGGCCTTATTTCTGCATCTATGTCTTTGAGAAAGAGGAAGAAGGGCCCGTCGTCACCGAGGAATCCTTCGATGACGCCATCCCCGGAGCGACAAGCGTCATATCCTTTGCCAACGAGAATATGCTTCTTATCAAAAACGCCTCATCCTCTTTGTGGAACAATGGCGCTTTCTCCTTCGTCGTGAACAAGGGCACTTCGACGATGGCGGTGGGAAACGGCACCTTTTTCTCCGACCCTCTCCGCACTTACCAGAACCAGCAAATCGAAATCCATTCCGAAGTCGCCTTCAGCCAAATCGTCTTTGACGCGACTGCGAAAAGCGAAGGCAGCCTCCCGCAATTCAGCGCCCCAAGCGCCGGAAGCTTCGATGGATTGACTTTGACCTTCGACGCACCCGTTACCTCGGTCAGCTTCTCCGTCACGAGCAACCAGGCGCGCTTCTACTCGGCATCGGTCACGTTCGCCGCGGAGTGAATAATCCCTAAGCCGCGATTTGCATTGCGTCCTAAGCCGCAAGAAGCAGGGCGCGTCTATTGACAATCGCGGCTTTTTATTTGCAAGAAATACTAAAGTGTATTTCATGCGATTCCGATTAGTTAAAGATATTGGGAAATATTATGAAATTGGTTCAATAACTTTTGGCTTTTCTTGCGATTTCAAATAGGGCGAATATGATAAAAAATCATTTATTTAGGAGAATAAATTAAATGAAAACAAAACAAATTCTATTGACCTTAGCAAGTCTAACTCTCCTTGCTTCCTGCGGCGGCGCGACCCAGACGACCCAGCCGTCTGCCTTGCCCTCCAGCCAAACAGAAACCTCTAGCCAGGTCTCTAGCCAGTCCTCTAGCAGCGCCGAAAGCTATTCCTGGTCCGATGCCGACAAAGCCTTGATGAATGAAAATCTCGGCGGACACATCCTTCCTTATTTCGATGAGGATGAGCAATTCGCCGTCACCGAAGACCAGGGCATGGTCGTCGTAACCGGCAAAACCACCCTTCTCATCGAAGAGATCGCCGCGGCATTCCGCACCGCCGGATTCACCGTTTCCGTGGAAAAGGCCGATGGCGAAAAAGTCCTTAACGACAGCGTTGATGCCATCGTTTTCGATGAGGATTATTCCTACCTGACCGTCATGCTCACGCTAAACGCAGACGGCTCCTTCCAACTTCAGTCCATATTTATGCTCGCCAGCTCCGAATGGCCTAGCGAAGACATTTCTTCCGCCGCCAGCATGACCGGCATCGAGTCCTTGCCGGAATTCCCTGCCGAAGGCTATGTCTGCAGCCTGCTTCCTGAGCCTAACTCCGGAATGGTTATCCTCGTCGTTCAATGCTTCGGCAAGGAAGTCGGAATCGAATCCGTCGATGCCTATGGGCAGATCCTTGTCGACGCGGGCTTCACCTATAACCAAGATTATGCCCAGCTCGGCATCACTATGTATAGCAACGCGCAAGGCGATAACGTCATGCTCGAATACACCAACCCTGGCCTGACCATCATGGCTTACCATGTCACGCCCGCTGCAGCCGATACCAGCTTCCCGTCGGCGGAAATCTCCGCCTTCATCACTGGCGATTTAGGCCTTGCGGATGTGGTGATCCCTTCTTACGAAGCAGCATCCTATACTCACGGCAAAGGCAATGGCTATTATGCCGTCATGAGCGACTTCGATACCCTTGAGGAAGCAAAAGCGGTGGAAACCGCCTATGTGACTGCGCTTACAACCGCGGGTTGGTCCGTCGATGATACCTCTTATGACGCCTATGGCTATCTCGCAACCAAACAAGATACCGGCCTTATTCTCAATTTCATCGCCATGGAAGACGACAAAGGAGCGTTTTTCGCCCTCAACATTATGCCGGCCGGCACCGGTCAAGACAATTAACCGCAATTGCCTTTAGATGCAGCGCCTCCTCGATTTTGAGGAGGCGTTTTTCGTTCCGGATGGCGATAAACCGTTGGTTTCCCATATCTTCATCCGATACAATACTGCCATGAAAAGAATGCTCAACAGGATTGGAATCATCGGGGCGATGGAAAACGAAGTCGCCTCCATCATAGAGGCTTCCTCGGTCATCGAGGTCAAAGAAATCGCCTCGATGAAGTTCACTTTGGCTAGTCTCTATGGCCATGAAGCGGTCATCGTCCAATCGGGCATGGGCAAGGTCAATGCCGGCATCTGCGCGCAGACGCTAATCAACGTATTTCAATGCACGTCCCTCATAAATTCAGGTGTTGCAGGCTCATTGGACAACCGCATGGACATCGGCGATTTCGTGATTTCGCTGGATGCTTCCCAGCATGATTTCGATGTGTCGCCCATCGGATTCAAGAAGGGAGAGATCCCTTATACCGGCCTATATGCTTTCAAAGCGGATGAGCGCCTAGTGAAGCAAGCTGAAATGGCGGTGAAGGAAGTCGTGCCATCGTCGAAAGTCTATTTGGGAAGGGTATGCTCAGGCGATCAATTCATCATCCATCATAGCGACAAGCAAAGGATCGTCGATGAATTCGGAGGGCTATGCTGCGAAATGGAAGGCGCGGCAATTGCCCATGTGTGCCATCTCAATGCCGTTCCATTCGTCATCATCCGCTGCATATCAGATAAGCCCGATGGCAGCGCCATCATGGATTTTGAGGAATTCTCCGCCAAAGCGGCGATTCAATGCGCAAGCGTCGTGAAAAAGATGATTGCCGAGCTTCGATGATTGATATTTTGCCGATTGTCAAAAATGTTGCGCTACCAATCCGCAATCAAAAAGCTTAAGGACGTCCAATACCTTATCCATCCTTACGGTTTGTTTTCCTGATTCTAGTTCAACGATGAACTTAGTACTAACCCCCGTATAAAGAGCCAGAGTCTGCTGAGTCAGGCCCAATTCCTTTCTTTTTCTTTTGACGAACGCAGCGATCGATTCCATAAATATAACCTTTGGTTTCATTTTTAATTGGTTAGCGATACTTTTCAACGAAAAAATAACCAATCGGTAATATTTCCGCAGAAATT
>CAMORJ010000112.1 GCA_946623775.1 uncultured Bacillota bacterium
CCTGCTTGGAAAGGTCGATCATCCCGTACAATGCCGCGGCATAGTTTTTCGCGAGTTCCTTCATCGCCATCACAGATTCCTCTTCTCTTCCTCAGATAGCGAGTCGACGAAATCGCCGACGAAGCGTCGGTTGTCCTCGTCCCCCACTTCCCTACCGAGCAGCTGGCTCGAGGCAAGGATGGCGACGGAGACGATTTCGTCGCGAATCTGCTCTTTCGATTTTTCTTTAGCCAATTCGATGTCGATGTCGGCCTGACGCCTGGCTTCTTCAGCCTGGCGCCTCGCCTCTTCGACGATGGCTTCCGCCTCTAGGCTCGCCTGCTGGCGTGCCTGGGCGATGATTTCCTCAGCTTTGGTCTTCCCTTCCTCAACGACCGCTTCGCTTCTGGACGAGGCTTCCTGCGCGATGACGCGGTTGGCCTCCGTCTCAGCAAGGGTCTGCTCAACGTAATCCGCGCGCTTCTTGAGGAATGCCTTCACCGGTTTATAGGCGAAGAAAAACACCACCAGAAGAAGCAGGATGAACGCGATCAGCTGGATGAGGAAGTCATAGATGCCGCTTGGGAAAATCTTGTTCTGGAAATCCTCTGCGGAGAACGGGCTTCCCGATTCGCTTTCTGCCAAAGTCGCAATATGTAAAAGCAACTGTGCGAAAGTCATAACTGGTTAGTTCAATGCGAATAGGATCAAAATCGCCACGACGAATGCGTAAATGGCCGTCGATTCGTCTAGCGCGACCGCGAGAATCATCGTGGAGCGAAGGTTCTTCGCCTGGTCGGGGTTGCGCACCATGCCGTCGATGGCGTGGCTGCAGATGATAGCCTCGCCGATGGACGAGAAGGTGCCGGTGCAGACGGCTAGACCCGCACCAATGGCGATGAGCCCGAGATGGTCAGCTTTCGCCATCAAGGGCACTAAGGCCTGCAGCACTTGAATAAATCCCATAATTCTACCTCCTGATATGGCATTATTGGGCTTTGCCTCGGGTCGCCTGGGATGCGGTTCCCATCGCTTCGGTGGCCGGGATTTCCTGTCCGATCCACACCGCGTTCAAGGAAGCGAAAACCAGGGTCTGAATAAACCCGGAGAACAAAGCAAAATAAACATTGAGAACGGCGATGGGAATCGGGCTTAACGCCATCGATCCCACTTCGCCAAGGAATGAGAAAATCGTGGATGAGACGCCTTTGAGGGCCCAGTTGACGAGCCCGATGACGACTCCGCCGGCAAGGGCATTGCCGAACATACGGAGAGACGTGGAGATGATCGGAGTCCACATCGTGATGAGGTTGAGGGGCAGCCAAATCTTGAGCGGTTCCACATAACGGTGGAAGTAGCCCCACTTCTGATAGCGGAGCGCGGTGAACTGAATCAAGACGAACATCACCAGCGACAGCGAGAACGGGATGATCAAATAATCCATGACGGAGGGTAGGCCGGTGATGGACCAGATGAAAGCCAGGAAGAGGTAAGAGAATAATCCCATGAAGTATCCTGGCCAATATTTGGTCTTGACGCCCATGTTGGACTCGGTCCAGTTGTCGAGCCAATCGACATAGATTTCGGCTAGAAGGAGGATCCCTTTCGGTCTCTTAAGCGGGTCTGCCCTTTTGGCTTTAATGCCGATGATGATTGCCAGCACGGCGACGATCAGCATGACGCACAAAGACGAAATTACGGGACCCGTGATATTGAAATCGAAAAAGCGATTCAGCATCGCCTCGATTGGATTGGTATCATCGAGCACCAAGAACGGGGTCATTTCTGCTCCCCTTTCTTTTTGTTTTTGTGGATCATGGAGACGGCCACAACGACGGTCATCGGGACATAGCCCGCGAAGGTCGACCAGAAGTTGAGCCAATTGGATTCGAGGCGGAAAGTATAGAAGCCGGCAAGAGCCAAGCCGCCCACCCATAGCGCGACGCGCATCAAGGTGGTGATGATCATGAAGACCGCGCCGCGGACGGGCTTTGCGTTTTCTGGGGTCAAAATGATTTTGGCGCCCCTGATCATGGTCCAATAATTCAAAATCTCAATTCCGGATCCCAGAAGCCATCCCAAGGGAATGCCAGGGAATCCGAGGAAAAACAAAGGAACCGAGAGCACAAAGACCACGATGGCGACGGCTGAAAGAAGAACCAGGCTAAGATGGCTATCGTCCAATGCGCTCAATCTCTCTTTCAATTTCATCATCGGTTCCCGAAAAACACTAGGCTATCCTAAGCCCTAAACGCGAAAAATTCAACATGCGAGCACACGCCTGCATAATAAAATGCACACTATTCGACGGCGATATGCAATTTGAACATCGTTTTGAATGCAGCTTCCAGCGCCTCATCGGAGGCGGATAGGGTTGCTGAGCGATAGACTTTCACGTGGATGTTGGGGCATGCGGCCTTCGCCAAAACGGCGTTGGCGAGTACGCCTGTAGCGGCTCCGATGCCGCAGAAAGCAATCTCGGAAAAGGGTCTTCCGCGAAGGAAATCAAACAATTTAGCGGACCCGTGTGTGCATTTTTCGAAAACGGGATGGTTGGATGCGTATTCTTTGACCTTACCATAGAACTCTTCTCCGCCGCTGCCGCGGACGCAGCTGGGGGTAGGATCGAACTTGGAGGATTCCGTAATCATGTAATCGTGGTCATGAACGGTTTTGGTGAAGATGACTTCATCGCCTTCCGCCTCATATTTCTTGATGAGGTAGACGATCTCCTCTTCGAGCGCCGCCGAACGGGGAAAGGCCAAGGGACCCGTGACGAAATCCATTTGATAATCGATGACGATCAATACTTTCTGCATAATCCTACACCCCCTCGGATTTGAACTGATTCTATTATATAGAATTTGTTCAGCAGGTTCTATATCCCACAATCTATTGAGCACCTTTTCATGGTTCCCTCATTTCATCCCCACGTTTCATCGTGGAAAACCCCCGCTTCTCCAATATAATAATAACTAGATATGAACAAACCAATCTGCGCCTTCGACGGATTCCGCTGGTTCGATGTCGCCCTGATGATTGGTGGGCGGCCTGATTGCTTGCGAATGGTGACGCTTTATGGATGCTGAAACAATACTCGACATAATCTTGGGATCCTTGCTCGGCCTAGTTTTTTTGAGCTGTGCAATATTGGCACTGGTCTGGCGGCTTACAAAGTTCGTCAAGACAATTCACGCCACTGGAGTAGGATCCTTGGCGATGGTTTTGTCCGCTCTCCTTGGTATTTTACCCCCAATTAGCGGGTTCACCTTCATGGATGACGGTCAAAGTGGAACTAAGGCGTTGATTGTGGCCATTCTTTTCTGCCCCGCCATGGTTGCGTTTTCTCTTAGAGAATTCTGCTTTTGCATTTTCGTTGACGGCAAGGATGCAGTCAAAAGAGTTTTGTGGGTGGAGACGAGGATAGATCTCAGTGAGAATGGGGCAGCCATCCTTTTGGGTGAAGATTTCGGAAGATTGCAAATCGCTATCATTTCATCTGACGGAAAGAAAGAAATTAGGTTCAGTGAGCGCCATGTTGAGGGCGATGTATCTGAATTCTTAGAGATTTGCAAGCAAATCCGCAACGAAAAATAGGACTAATATATGGCCGAGGTTCTTCCAAACGGGCAAAAACCATCATCTTTCGAAAGTGTTTGACATATAAAATCCCGTTTCCAAGAACGGAGATACACGAAAGCCAGTTTATTACCCCTGCTTTTGAGTCGGATTCTATTGTGCAGTATTTGCCCAGCAGGTTCCATATCGTGCGGAAAAAAATGCGGACGCGCGCAAAAAGTCGTTGCCATGTAACCGCTTACACGATATCATA
>CAMORJ010000113.1 GCA_946623775.1 uncultured Bacillota bacterium
TCGTCCAGCGACGGACTTTCACCGCAGGCACGTGACATGCCTATCACACAAAAGCGAGAACGCATACACGTCCTCGCTGTTTTTGTTTTTATGCTCTTTTGCCTGGATCGTCGCCTGTCGGGCTGATGAAGGAGTAACCGATGTTGGTCAAGTGGTCAGCGACCCTCTCTAATTCGCTTGCTAGCGACGAATAGAACGGGGAGAGTTCCACGCGGCAGGTCTGTTGCTTTAAGCGGTTGTAGTGCGCGCTCTCGAGCCTTTCTTTCATCATGTCGCTTTGCTCTTCGAGAGCCGTCAATTGCTCGAGGTCAACTCTGTTGTGGTCAGCGAAGGCTTCCATAGCAAGGGAATACATATGATCGACGAGGTCCATCATGCCTGCGAATTCGCCCCTCGCGGTGTCGGAGAAGGCCAAGCCGTCTTCTTTCATCCTGGTTGCCAAACCAAGGAAGTTCGCGCCGTGGTCGCCGATACGCTCGATATCATTAATGACATGGAAGTATCCGCCGATGAGGGCCTCATCGTCTTTGTCAACTTTCGGGGACAGGGCAATGAGGAATTCGGTAATCGCGTTATTGATGTAGTCGATTTGAGCTTCGCGGTCGCTGAGCTCTTCTGCTTTGCTCAAATCCAAATCCATCATCATCTGATAGCCAAGCCCTAGATTGATTCTGGCAAGCTCCGCCATATGCTCGATTTCTTTGGTGACCTGCATCATGGCGACGGAGGGCTGGCCAAGCATTTTGTCATCGATGAACTTGAGGGCGGCCTTAAGCTTCTCTTGGTCTTTGTCTTTGATAAGGCGTTCGCCAAGTTTGACAAAAGGCTTCAATAGCGGCAGGAAGATGGCCAAGGACACAAGGTTATAGACGATGGTGAACACCGCCAAAGCCATCGGCAAATTGTCCTTGCCGAAGACGGAGATGAAGAATTCGGAGATATACGGTCCGGCGATCCACACGACGACGGTGCCCACAATGCCCATGGCAACGCGGTTGAATAACGCCAGCAAGGCGGTGCGCTTGGCGTTTGCCGTTCCCCCGATGGTCGCAAGAATCGTGGTGATGACGGTGCCGATGGTCGCGCCGATTGCAAGATACAAGCCTTTTTCAAAAGACAACGCACCCGTGCCGACCATAACGATGACGATACCGGTCGTCGCGGAGGAGGATTGAACCAGCGCCGTAACGATGATTCCTATCAGAAGCAGCAAGGGCGGGAACGATACCGCTTCGAACATATCGGAGCAGAATTGGGTGATGGTTTCGTAATGGAAGCCTTGCTTCAATGCCTCAAGGCCGAAGAACAGGATGCCTAAGCCAGCGAAAATCTCACCGATGTTCTTGATAACCTTGTTGTTGAAGAACATCATCACGACGCCGACGAAAGAGAAAAGCATCAAATACGTGGAGATGCTAAATGAGGATAATGAGACCAAGACGCCGGTGATGGTCGTTCCTAAGAATGCCCCCAAGATAACCGACAGGCCTTGGAACACGGTCATAACGCCGGCATTGATAAAGCCGACTGCCATAACCGCAGTCGCGGCGCTGGATTGGATTAACGCGGTGACGGCAGCGCCGATACCCACACCAGCAAGCCTGCTGTTTTGGGTTTTCTTAAAGAGGAGTTTGACGCCACGGCCAGTGGATTTCTGTAAGCCGCTGGACATCAGTTTCATGCCCGTAAGGAATACGGCCGATCCGACGAAGAGCAGAATAATTGCAGTGGTTAAGTCCATACGGAGATATGTTACAACAGAACGCGACGGATTTCTTGAACTTTATGCAATGGATTGTCCATTGCTAAAAATCTATGCGGGGCCATCGAAATAGGTATATCCTTTTGCGGTATGGATAAGAAGCGTCTCCTTTTAACCGCTTGCCCCTTGTATCTGATTTTCTTTATGGGCGATGCTTTTTTAAGCAGTTACTTCTCCCTCTATTTCATAGAAAGGGGCATGGATGCATCCCAAACCTCCATATTGTTGGGCATGATTCCCTTTGCCTTGTTTTTGGGATGTTTTGTCCTATCTCCGATTGCCAAGAATCCGAAAAGGGCAATATGGCTCTATCGGATTTGCGCAGTATTGGAAGCCGGCTTAACGCTGGGCTATGCCTTCTGCACCACTTATACCGCTCTATTGGCGGTTACCTTCCTCGTCGCTTTCTTCAATAGCGCCCCATTCTCCTTCATCGAAGGATATATCGTGCCCATGACAAAGAAGAGCAACGTCTCTTATTCTTCAATCCGCATATTCGGAACGTTGGGCTATCTTGTTGCGCTGGTAATAGGCTTCTTCATCCTTGATTCTATTAAGATTTCGGACTGCCTATTCATCTCCGCCGGGTTGTTCGCGTTCGCATTCGGCATATCGTTCCTTATTCCGAAAAGCGAAGAAGAAATCCAAAAGGGCGAAGACATGCATGCAAAATCGCAGCCATTATTCACTAGACCCTTCATCTTTTATTTCCTGTTCGTCACCTTTTTCTTCGGGGCGTTCAACGCAATGACATATATCCTCCCCATCCGCTTGTCCGGACTAGGAATGAGCGATGCGGAATACTCTTTGACCAGAGCATCCGGCATCGTAACCGAAATGATTTGCCTCTTATTGATCCCGTTGTTCGCAAAACGCCTACGCAATTATCAATTGCCTTTGGCGTTATGCGCGGCCCTGATTGCTTCTTCCGCCGGCGTGGGGATTTTCATACAAAATCCGTATGTCCTAGGCTATTCATCCTGGCTGCTATCGGGAACCGGAAAGGCTTTCTATTTCGCGTTCTCGTCTTTGTTCGTCATCAAACTATGCGGCGAAAAAAATCTATCAAAAGCCTTAGTGCTGTTATCGGGGACGGGGAATCTGGTTTCAACCTTGCTGAATCTTGCCAGCGACACCATCTATACCAATCTAACCTTCGAAGGGTATTTCGCTTTTATCGCAGGCATGGAGATTCTTGGAATCGTGTTCTTGGTCCTTACCCAAATCGATTTTAAGAACATGAAAAGCGGCCCCGTAAGAAGCGAGAACCAATAAGGGGTCGCTTATTTTTATTTGCCGATAGGGATGTCGGCGACTTTTCCATAACAGGCGATATGGATTACTCCTGGGCCGCAGGAGATGCCGATAATGGGCCCGACGACATATTCCACCACTCTCGCGCCGAGCTCTCTTTCGAAGATGTCTTTTAGATAATCGGAGCCTTCTTGGTTTTGCCCTTGGCCGAGATAGATAATGGGATTGTCTTGCCCTTCGACGGTCTTCCTAACGAATTCAATCAACGCCTTATATGCATTCTTAAGGCCTTTCTCTTTGGCTACCGCGCAGTTATGGCCAAGCGCGTCGACGATGATGACGGGTTTGATGTTGAATAGGTTGCCGAAGAATGCGGAAGCCGAAGAAACGCGCCCTGCCGCTTTTAGATATGAAAGCGTCATGACGGTTCCGCAAAGGTTGTAATTGAGTTTGTAATTATTCACGTAATCGAGGAGGTCGTCGATAGTCCTTCCTTCATCGCGAAGCTTAGCGCACTCCATGGCAATCAATCCAAGCGCCATGCCAGCGCGGCAGGAATCGATGGATTCGATGCGGCGGTCAGGGTATTTGCTTTGGATTTGCTCTTTGGCAAGGCGGAACACGCCGATGGTGCCGCTTAGAACCGATGTGCAGGCGACGTAGAAAATATCGATGCCCTTC
>CAMORJ010000114.1 GCA_946623775.1 uncultured Bacillota bacterium
AAAAATAATAAGTGCAAATGGAGTCTTCATGGACCATCTCAAAATAACTATTATGAGTTGGAAGAGCGTTCGATTCTAAATCGGTATTAAGGGCAAGCTCGCATCCTCTCCCCGTATCAGCAACTAAAGATTTTTCTGCTCCTAGGTTCCAAAAATCGGTGAAAGTGACGCTATAAAGATCTTCGTCCTCCAAAGCCCCAACTCTAGTTGCCGCGGGGGCAAAGCCCTGATTTCCAAGTCCAACAGTCATGATGCTGGCAGCCAATACCGCTGTAATCACGGTCTCGGCAATAATGGTTTTCTTTTTCATAAAGCACCTTCTTCAAAAATGCTTAATGAAACTATCAATTGACAAAAATTATGTCAACATTTTTATTCAATTCTTAAAAACGGAATCAAAGATTTAGCAAGCCGTCGATGCTGGGCAATACGTAATCTGCCCTAGCCAATAATTCTGGGGTGTAATGGTCATAGCCCCAAGTCAATAAGCAACATCGAATCCCGGCGTTCCTGGCGGTCTCAATATCAACATGGCTATCGCCTACATAAAGGGTCTCTTCCTTGAGGATCCCGAACTCATCCTCGATGCGGGAGACGGTGATAGGATTAGGCTTTACAGGGTCTTCCTCGCGATGACCCGAAACCTTGCTGAACAGGTCGTTTCCAAAGAATTTCGAAATGATTCTTCCTGCTAATAAATCGGGTTTATTGGATGCAACAAATAGACTTTTGCCGGATTTTTTTAAAATTTGCAGGGTTTTTGCAACGTTTGGGAATTCAAACGTCCCCGTTTCTTGGTAGGCCTTATACAAAGGCATATAACGGGCTTTGAGGCGCGCGAAATTCTCTTCTGAATAATGTTCTTTCAATGCTCGGCGAACCAAAGCGTCCGCCCCATCGCCAATCAAATAGACGGTTCCGTCGCGATCGAATTGATGTTCGAATCCGCACTCGCGAAGAGCTTGATTAATCGCCAGGCGTATCCCTTCAATCGTATCAAGCAGGGTGCCGTCTAAATCAAAGATGAAATTCTTGAACATGCCCGCATTATATCACGCGCCCCAGCGCGCATGGACATATATAAATAGAAAACCGCTTCCTGGCGGAGGCCAAGAAGCGGTTAGATTGTCAATCGGGGATTACTTCTCAGGGAAGCAAACGCGATTGTCAACGTAGGAGGTGTGGAGCAATTCTTCCGCAAGCTCACTGCAGGGCTCGCCAAGGTATTTGGAGTAGAGTTCCTTGATGTCCGGGTTGTTGTGAGACTGACGGAGTTTCATGCCCTTGTCGATTCCATAGAGGAGGTCGGCCCTCTTCTGACGATAGGTATCGAGGATATCGAGGCCTTCGTGCGGCAAGAGGCTCGGCTTGACGAAGGGTTGTCCACCGCCGTTGATGCAGCCGCCGGGGCAGCCCATGATCTCGATGAAGGCGTATGGCGATTTGCCGGCGCGGATTTCATCAAGAAGCGGCTTGGCGTTCTTCATGCCGGAGGCAATGGCGACTTTCACAACGGTGCCGTTGATGTTGATTTCGGCTTCCTTGACGGCTTCAAGGCCACGGACCTCATGGAAGTCGATCGGGCCGTATTCTTTGCCGGTCAAGGAGAAATAGGCGGTGCGGAGAGCAGCTTCCATAACGCCGCCGGTGACGCCGAAGATGACGCCAGCGCCGGAATACTGGCCAAGGAGGTCTTGGTCGAATTCCTCTTCGGGCAATTCGTTATAGACGATGCCGGCGCGCTTGATCATGACGGCGAGCTCGCGGGTGGTGATGACGGCATCAACATCGCGGAGGCCTTCCACCGCTGCGTTCTGAGGACGCTGTTCCTCGTATTTCTTCGCGGTGCAAGGCATGACGGAGACGACGAAGATGTCTTCGGGCTTCAAGTCATGGGCTTTGGCGAAGTAGCTCTTGATGATGGCGCCTTCCATCTCGTGCGGGGATTTGCAGGTCGAGACGTTGGGGATGAGGTCCTTGTAGAGGAACTCCATGTAATTGATCCAGCCAGGGGAGCAAGAGGTGATCTGCGGCAAGACGCCTTTGTTCTGAATGCGGTGAAGCAATTCGGTGGCTTCTTCCATGATGGTCAAATCGGCGCCGAAGTTGGTGTCGAAGACGCGGTTGAAGCCAAGGCGATGCAAGGCAGCGACCATTTTGCCGGTCGCATCATCTTCGCCGATGCGGTATCCGAATTCCTCAGAGAGGGCGGAACGGACGGCGGGAGCGGTCTGGACGACGACGTATTTGCCGGCGGCCATCGCAGCGTCGATCTTGCCGATTTCGCGGTGCTCGGAAAGGGCGCCGGTGGGGCAGACCTCGATGCATTGTCCGCACTGGATGCAAGGAACCTCAGTGAAGGAACGGTTCTCGGCGGGGGCGACGATGGTGTTGAAGCCACGGCCCTCGAATCCGAGGATGCCTAAGCCCTGGGCCTCTTTGCACCTTTCGATGCAGCGGCCGCAGAGGATGCACTTGCTGGTGTCGCGGATGATGCCGGGGGCGGCATCGTCATAGGTGGTCTTGGTCTTTTCTCCGGGGAACACGTTCTCGCGAGCGCCGGTGACGGAAGCGACCTCAAGGAGCTCGCACTGGCCGTTTTTGACGCAGGTCTGGCATTCTTTGGAGTGGTTGGACAGAAGCAGCTCGACCGAGGCGCGGCGGGCAGCCACGGCCATCGGGGAGGAGATGCGGACCTCGAAGCCTTTTTCCGCAGGGATTTCGGCGACGGGGTAGACGCAGGAAGCGAATAGCTTGGAGCCGCGGGCGGAAGCGATTTCCACCAAGCAGACGCGGCAGGAAGCAAGGCTGTTTTTGCCATGGTTCCAGTAGCAAAGGGTGGGGATCTTGAAGCCGCATGCACGGCAGGCTTCTAGAACGGATAAGGATTTGTCGACGGCATAGATTTTGCCTTCGATCTTAACGTTGATGGTTTCCATTTCGATGTTCCTCCTTTCCCTTATTGCTTGCTGATGGCATGGAAGCGGCAGCCAGCCAAGCAGGAGCCGCACTTAATGCACTTGCTCTGATCGATGGCGTGGGCGAACTTGCCGGGAAGCGCGGGCTTGCCGGGAACCATCGGTTTGGCCGGGATGTCGGTCATGGAGATGCAGGAGACAGGGCAGTTCCTGGCGCAGAGGGTGCAGCCGACGCACTGAGTCGGGTCGATGACGTATTGCATCAAGGACTTGCACACGTGGGCGGGGCACTTGCGCTCATTGACGTGGGCGGCGTATTCGTCCCCGAAGCTATTCATGGTGGAGAGAATCGGGTTCGCCGCGGTCTGGCCAAGGGCGCAGAGGGCACCGTTTTTGATGACGGTGGCGAGCTCTTTCATCTCTTGCAGGGTCTCAGGGGTGCCTTTGCCTTCGGTGACGGCGGTGAGCATCTCGAATAGGCGCTTGGTGCCGATGCGGCACGGAGTGCACTTTCCGCAGGACTCATCGCAGATGAAGGCCATATAGAAGTGGGCGACGTCAACCATGCAGTTGTCTTCGTCCATGACGATCGCGCC
>CAMORJ010000115.1 GCA_946623775.1 uncultured Bacillota bacterium
CCGGACGCTACGACGAGGAATATGTTCGCCCCCTTGCTAAGCGCGATGAAGAGTCTGAGCAGACACCTGAATTGCAAGAGAATATTTAATTGAGATTCTGACAATGAAAAACCGCTGCGAGGTTTCGCAGCGGTTTTCGGTTTTCGAGGCGCTTATTTCCTGGCCTCCAGGATCTCGGGGTCATTTTCATAGGCCTCGAAAACCTGTTCGGCTTCGTCGTATTCCTCGTCGGTTAGCTCTTCAAGGGACTCGCCATCCGAGGAGGCTAGGACGGTGACCTCGTCCGGGGTTTCTGGACGATAGAGGAAATAGTAATCCTTGCCCCTTTGGTCGTTGTGGAAATAGAAGAGGATTTTGACTTTCTCTTGGACGCCATCCTCATCGGTGAGGATCATGTCATTGTCTTCGGTGATCTCGAACATGGGTGATTCTCCTTATGCTATTCTCCGAGCTTCTTCTCTAACGCTTCCCTAGCCTGCTCGAACTTGGTTAAGTCGCTGACGGAGCCGCTTGCCATCTCTTGCTTGCCGCCTCCGTTGCCTCCGAGCAATGGGGCGATGAGCTTGATGGCGTTTCCGGCGGGGAGGATGTCTTTGCCCTTGCCGCCTGCGAAGGCGACGAGCGCTTTCTTCTCGCCGTTATTGGAGACGAGGACAATGAGGTAATCCTGATACTTTACCTTCAAATTGTCGCCAAGCTTCATCAAATCATTGCGCTCGCCATCGACCTTTTTCAGCAAGAAGTATATATTGTTGATTACTTTGAATTCCTCGGTGAGGCTCTTGCTTTGGGCCGCGGCGATCTTGGCTTTGAGCGCTTCGATCTCCTTGCGCTTATTGTCTAGGTCCTCCTGCAATGCGTCAACCCTTGAAGGGGCGACCGAGTCGGCGGGATTGCCTAGCTTAGAGACGATGCTGGAGAGGATTTTCTTTTTGGTGGACAGATAATGGTAGGCGCCTAGGCTCGTGCGTCCGACGATGCGGCGGATGCCGCTTGCGACGCTGCTCTCGGACTCGATGACGAAGAGCCCGATGTCCCTGGAATTGGAGACATGGGTGCCTCCGCAGAACTCTTTGGAGAACTCGCCGAACTCGACGACGCGGACAAAGTCCCCATACTTCTCGGAGAACTCCATCTCGGCGCCGATCTTCTTGGCTTCCTCGATCGGAAGGACCTCGGTGACCTCTTGGATGGCTTCGCAGATCTTCTGGTTCACAAGCTCTTCGATCGCGGACAATTGCTCTTCGGTAGGACGCTGCAAGGAGGAATAATCGAAGCGGAGATACTCCTCATCGACATAGCTTCCCTTCTGGTCGACATGGAAGCCCAAAACCTCGCCCAAAGCGGCGTGAAGAAGGTGCGTAGCGGAGTGGTTTCTCGCCGTAAGTTCTCTCTTTGCTTTGTCAATGGAAAGGGTGAGGGAATCGCCTTCATGGATGCTTCCGTAGTTGATATGGACATGCAATAGATGCTGGCCGGAGGGCGCTTTGGAAACGCCGAGCACCACCGCTTCGCACTTGTCGTTATGGATGGTTCCTTTGTCGGAGACCTGTCCGCCGGATTCGGCGTAGAAGTTATTCATCTCGAATGCGACTTCGCCGTCTTCCTCGATTTCGCCCACGCGCACGCCATCGACGAAGATGCCGGTGACTTTGGAAACCAAATCGGAGGGATCGTAGACGAATTCGCTCGGGGTCTTGAATTCGAGCAGGTCTTTGGACTGCTTATGGAACGACTCGATGTCGCCGCGGGCGGCCCTAGCCCTGTTCTTCTGCTCTTCCATGGCCGCTTCGAAGCCTTCCATATCGGCTTCCACGCCCGACTCAAGGCAGATTTCCTTGGTGAGGTCGCTTGGGAATCCGAATGTGTCGTAGAGCTTGAAGATATCCGCGCCGGGAAGGATTTTCTTGCCTTCGATCATCTGGCGGAGCTTTTCTTCGCCGGAGGACAATGTGCGGAGGAATTTCTCTTCTTCCTGGGCGATCATCTTGGCGACGAATTCGACTTTATCGGTTAATTCTGGATAGAATCCACGGTAATTGGAGGCGACCACGGAGACGAGTTTGTACATGAAAGGCTCCATGATGCCTAGCTTTTGGCCGTATCTCATCGCGCGGCGGATGATGCGGCGAAGCACGTATCCGCGCCCTTCGTTGGAGAAATAGGCCCCATCGGAAAGGGCGAAGGTCAGGCAGCGGGCATGGTCGGCGATGACGCGGTAGGACATGAGGTTCTTGCCTTCATATGGCTTGTTGCCGCAGAGTTTCATGGTCGCTTCGACGATCGGCCAGAAAAGGTCGGTCTCGAAGTTGGTCTCCGTGCCCTGCATGATGCAGGCCAGACGCTCCAAGCCGGAGCCGGTATCGATATTCTTGGATGGAAGCTCCTTGTAGTCCTCGCGCTTGACGCCGTTGACGGCGTTGAACTGCGAGAAGACGATGCCCCAAATCTCGATGTAGCGGTCGTTTTCCATATCGTCCTGCAATAGCTTGATGCCGATATGGTCGGGGTCATAAGCCTCGCCGCGGTCGAAGAAGACCTCGGTGTTGGGGCCGCAGGGCCCTTCGCCGATCTGCCAATAATTGCCCTCAAGCGGGATGAGGTGATCGGCCGGGAGGCCGTTTTCCTGCCAGAGCCTGAAGGTCTCCAAATCGCTTGGATTGTAGGTGACGTAGATCTTCTCCAATGGCATATCGAACCATTTCGGGGAGGTGAGGATCTCGGTCGCGAACGCGATGACCTCCTTGCGGAAATAATCGCCGATGCTGAAGTTGCCAAGCATCTCGAAGAACGTGTGATGGCGGGCGGTATGGCCGACGTTTTCGATGTCGTTCGTGCGGATGGATTTCTGGACGTTGACGATCCTGCGGCATGGCGGAATCTCGGATCCGTCGAAATATTTCTTGAGTCCGGTGACGCCTGCATTGACCCAAAGGAGCGATTTATCGCCGTCTGGGATCAAATTGACGCCGGGAAGGAATTGATGGCCTTTGGATTTGAAAAACTCAATCCAAGTGTCCCTGATCTGAGCGCCTGTTAGTTTCTTCATATGTGCTGCCTCCAAAAAAATAAAACACCCTACTCACGAAGGAACGGGGGTTACCGCGGTACCATCCTTCTTCACCTTTGGGGTGCTCTCGATTTGCCAATTAACGCTTGGCGACGGCGGCATTGCCCGCTTAAGGGGGAGTGGCAAGTTCCCGATACGGGTAAATATTACCCTTTTTCAGGGTAAAGTAAACGATTTATTTAGCAAAAAAGAGGATGCGGGCGGCGATGCCCGCATCCTCTTTCCGATAATCAGCTTTCGATGCGCATCCAAAGCGAATTGTGAAGCGCGGCCGCGACGGCTTTGACGGATGGGAGGAATGGCATGGTTAGATCAAGGTCGCCATAGCCTGGGTTGATCATGTAATCGACGATGGGATCGAGCAATTCCCTTTGCCTTGCCAAGGGATTGTCGCCCATCTCAAGGCCTTTTTTCATCACCATCAGCGTGGAACGCGA
>CAMORJ010000116.1 GCA_946623775.1 uncultured Bacillota bacterium
TGAAATTAAAAGAAACCCTTGTAGGCTTTGGCATCCCTTTGCAAACCATCGGGAGCCTGGTCTATCCAATGACCTATTCCGCCGCAAGCGTGGTCCATGTATTGGCTTTGAACCTACGCCAGCTTGGAGTGAAGGTGATGCTGAATGAAGACTTCCTTGGCTATCGCGCGGTCAAAGGGAAGATCTTTGTCCAAACCTACGGCAAAGAGACGGCCTATGACAAGTTGGTGCTTGCCACAGGCGGCAAGAGCCAAAAAGCATTGGGCAGCGATGGCTCTGTTTTGGAAATGCTGAAGGGCAAAGGCTACAAGATAACCCCCATCAACCCTGGTCTATGCCCGATTAAATGCAAAGAGGACGTCAAGGTTCTTTCTGGCGTCCGCCATAAAGCGATGGTAACCCTTCTATATGGAGGGAGAGTCCTTTATTCCGAGAACGGGGAAGTGCTTTGGAAAAGAGACGGCCTTTCTGGCATCGCCATCTTCAATTGCTCCTCCTACATCGCTAGGCAAAACCCCAAAAACGCATACACGGTCCTCGTGGATTTGTTCCCGGAGTCCTCTTTGGACGACTTGGTCGAAACCGCCGAAAAGGCATATGAAAGCCTAGGCGAGAATTTCTTAGACGGCCTAGTCGAAAAGGCGTTAGTGCAATATATCTACTCCAACGCGGAAATCTCAAAACCCCAAAAATCAGATATCCCTCTTCTTTGCCGTATGCTGAAGAGCTTGAAGTTTCATTACGAAGGTTTGTATCCGTTCGATCAATCGCAGATTAGCGTCGGTGGCGTCGCCATCGAAGAACTTGGGCCTCATCTGGAGTCCAAGCAAGAGAAAGGCGTTTTCTTCGCTGGCGAGATGATCGACATCGACGGGCTTTGCGGCGGATATAACCTATCTTGGTGCTTATTAAGCGCTTTGGCTGTGGCGGAGGGGCTATGAAGTATTACTTAAGCAACCTCTTAATCAAACCAACCGATACCCAGACGATGATTAAAGCGAAAGTCGCCGCTGCTTTGCGCATCCCTGAGCGTTCTTTTCGTTTTTCAATTCTTAGCAAGGTCAGCGAACTGCGCCCGGGCGGATGCGTGATCAGAGCGAATATCGCAGTTGAAACCAATGAGTTCGTTCGCGACACCTCCGTTGTCTTCTTCAATGAACGTCCAAAACTGGAAATTCCTAAGATTGGACCCAAGGTGATTGGCATCATCGGGGCTGGCATCGCCGGTCTATTCGCGGCCAAAGTGGTATTGGATGCAGGAGGAAAGCCAATCGTTTTCGATAAAGGGAAAGACCTGCCTGAAAGGGAAATGGCGAGGGACGTGTATGAGAAAAACGGCATTTTCGACCCGAAAAACAATATTCGCCTCGGCTTTGGGGGACACGCCATTTATACAGGCGGCTATCTAAAGCTAGACCATAGTCCCGAATCAATCTATTTCCAAGAAGACCTTGCCGCCAGATTGAATGACAAAGCCATATTGACCGAAGAGATTGCCTATCTCCCCGCAAGCAAGATCAAGAAGTACATGATGCTTCTAAAAGAAGAGATCCTAAGTAGGGGCGGCGAATTCCGCTTCAATAGCGAGGTCACTAAGATCAAATCGCTTTTCAATCGCCTTAAAGGTATCGATTATTCCGAAGGAAAGAACAATCGTTCCATCAAATTGGATGCCTTAATTTATTGCGGGTCCGACGATTATCCCGCTTTCTTGCAAAAACACCTCCGTGAGAAGCTTCCGGTAAGCTGGGCGGTAGGCGTAGTGGTGGAGAACCGTCAAAGGAAAGTCGAGACCGCATATTTCGGATCTAACGCCAAAGCATATCCGCCGTTCATCGAAACAGGCTCTTTCCCGACCAAGAACGGGTTCGACGTCCATTTCGTTTCGCCATTAAATTCCTGCACAATATTCCCCTTTGGAGTGGAAGAGAATTCGGTGTCCATCATGCCGGGTGTGGTGGACCGCAAAATCAACGAAAACGCATGCATGCCTATCGTGGTTTTGCCAAAAGACGGCTCGAAGCTGGTCAATAATCCATTGACGGAAATCGCTCGCTCATCCTTCAAAAACAGCATGCCTTATGCCTGCCCCAGCGAATCGCTTTCCGACTTCTTGCTGCGTAAAGAGCCATACCACTACAGGGTCATCAAACCAACCTGCCCCCGCGGGTTCTATTTAGGCGATTTGAATTCGTTCCTCCCTGGCCCAGTCGCGGATGCCCTTCATTATGGGATTGCGACCTTAAGGAAGCGTTATCCGTTCTTCTTAGAAGATGATTCCGCTATAAGCGGATTCATCCTGCGTCCTGTCGTTGACGTTCCTAAGGACTTCGGAGGCCTTCCGTCTCCTATGAAGGGCTTCTATGCCTTAACGGGCGATGGCTTATTCCCTCAGGAGATTTCGGCTTCTGCCAGAAAAGGAGTGGCGATCGCCGCCTCCTGCGTGCGGGACATCTAAGCGTTTATCGCTTAACAATCCTATCTTTTTCGACAATTCATTGAATTCCGCGTTGACTATCTATCTTAGATAGATTTTAATTATCTAGTCGCACCTACGGGCATGGCCCTAGATTTGGTGCATACGTGAGGCATCTATATGAAATATTCATCCACTCCAAGGCTCATCAATACAATCCTCTTTGGGATTCTTGCAGCCGGCTTTGGCTTCTTGGGAATCTACTTCGGATTCTTCGTCTCCCCATTCCTCTGGATCACTCCAGGCTCTGTGGTCGACCTTCCTGAGACCGGCGCCGTTGCGCTATTCGAAATGATCGCCGCCTTCGGCCTTGCCGAATTCCTTATGTCCTTGGTTGGCTTGGTCACTTCGGTCAAGTCCTTGCTCAAAGGCAATGACGACAACCTCGTCATGCAGTCCTTCCTCTGCTACATCGGAATCGGCTATATCCTCGCTGCCCTTGTCTTCCTCAATGGCATCTGGCTATATCGCTTGACCTCCACAAACTTCGGATTCAACAACCTTGGCTTCGTCATCGTCGCTTACCTCATCGTCTTCATCCTCTTGATGGTTGCCACCAACGTTCCTCTCGTCAAACTCCTTGGCGAAGAAGAAGATGGCAACAAGACCATGAAGCTTCTCTCCGGCGCTCTTGGCGTTGCCAACTGCGGCCTAGCCCTTGCCTTCTTCGGTCCATTCATCCGCAACCTCGCCTATGGCGACTTCACCAACAGCGGAATCATCAACGCCAAATACGCTCTCTACTTCTTCATTCCCCTTGCCGCCAGCGCTCTTGCTATCCTTGCCTATCTTGGTTACAAGAAAGCCGCTGAGAAGGGAGAGACCAAGAAGCTCAATGGCTTCCTCTTCGAGGGCGCCATCGCCGTTGACGGCATCGCCATGATCATCGCAGGCGCGCTTGATTATGCCTTCCGCAAGAAGAACGTCTCCCTCCTTGCTTCCGTCGCTGGCAAAACCGCCCAGAACGCCAACAGCCTCGAATTCGTTATCCTCTCCTGCATCTGGGGCGGATTGATCGTCGC
>CAMORJ010000117.1 GCA_946623775.1 uncultured Bacillota bacterium
TCCGACGCCTCCGTCGCGGGCTCCACCTTCTCCGCCGGCTCCGCCGCGCTCTTCGGAGGCATCGGCGCAGCAGCAGGCGCTGGCATCGCCGTGGCCATCATGATGATTCTTGGCAGAAGAAAGAAGCAAATGGCCGCATAAGCCTTTATAATTCGCTAATAAGGAGATTGATACTATGGGGTTATTCGGAAAAAAGAACAAAGGCGCAGCCCCCGAATCGAAGTTGAAGGTTTCGCTTGCCCAAGATGGCGAAGCCTACACCTTCCTCGTCGAAGGGAGGCTCGACACATTGACTTCGCCTGAACTCGAAGCCAGAATCAACGAAGTCGTCGCCAATGCGAAAAAGCTTGTGCTCGACCTCGGCAAATTGGAATATGTTTCCTCCGCTGGGCTTCGCGTATTGCTAGGCGCCGCGCAGCAAATGGACGGCAAAGGGGAGATGGTCCTCATCCACGTCACTCCGGATGTACGAGAAATCTTCGATATCACCGGATTCACCGAAGTATTCAACATTCAATAACAAACATCGGCCCATGCCGTGCGAGGGCTTGAGGTTGCGGGTATTCCCGTTGGCTTTGCTTTATATAGCATTGGAGAATAGAGGACAATATGGCGAAGAAGATCAATTGGCTGAAAGTGATCGGCTTGGCCTATGCCATCGCCGCCAGCATTTTCATCATCGTCTTTTGCGACGCGTTCTTCGATGAGCCGCGGCTTCAGCCATTCCTCTTCGATTATGGCGTCGACGCGATGGGATCGCTGGTATGCGCCGCGCTTTTCTATGGCTGCTTCCGACAAAAAGGAAGCGGAATGATGGCTTTCCGCGTGCTGATCCTGCTGCTATCGATAAGCTTTTTGCTCTCGGAGCTGATGCTTTTCTTCGTCAATGTGCCAGAGTGGCGGAACGCTTGCTTCATATTGACCCTAACCGCGAAGCTGCTCGATCTGTTCCTCATCTTCCTCTTCTATTACTTCATCAAGAAAATGCTTTCCCTTAGCGGGAAGCTCGTCAAGGTCTCCGACGTCCTCATCCCCGTTTTGTTCGCGTTGGAGGCGTTGGTCATACTGGTCAACATCTTCTATCCGCTGACCTTCGCCATCGATTCGTCGGGCCGTTATAGCGCGTCCTCCATCGCCTTAATCGAAGATGTCTATCTCATGGTTGCGGCGGCGATCACGGTGGTGCTGATCCTTTTAAGCCATGGGCCATGGAACCAAAAAATCGCGGCCTTGACCTTCATCGTCTTCCCGCTCCTAGGCCGCTTAACCTTGGGGAACGAATTCGGCAGCGCGAGCCAATACGGATACGTCTTGATGTCGCTGATCGTCATGTACTGCGTCATCTTCAACGACAAGAGCAAACTCCTCACGGCTACGGAGACAGAGCTCAACACCGCCACAGAAATCCAAGCCAGCATCTTGCCTTCCTCTTTCCCCGCCTTCCCAGACCGCCGCGAATTCGACATCCACGCCTCCATGGATCCGGCCAAGGAAGTCGGTGGGGACTTCTATGACTTCTTCTTAATCGACGACGACCATTTGGCCATGGTCATCGGCGATGTCTCGGGAAAAGGCGTTCCCGCGGCTTTGTTCATGATGTCCTCGAAGATCTTGATCAATGACCACGCGACCATCGGGGGAAAGCCTTCGGAGATTTTGGAACGGGTGAACAAACTGGTCTACGCGACCAACAAAGCCCACATGTTCGTCACCGTATGGCTTGGAATCTTGGAAATCAGCACCGGCAAACTCATCACCTCCAATGCAGGACATGAGTATCCGATTCTGAGCATCAACGGCAAATACGAACTCATCAAAGACAAGCACGGCCTCGCCATCGGAGCGATGCCTTCCTCCAAATACACGGACATGGAGTTCACGTTAAGACCCGGCGACCAGATCTTCGTCTATACCGACGGGGTCGCCGAGGCCACCAACGCAAGCAAAAAGCTTTTCGGCACCGCCCCCATCGTAGAGACGCTCAATTCCATGCCCAAAGGCGCTTCCCAAAAGGACATTCTTCTCGCCGTCCGATCCGCCGTCGACGCTTTCGTCTTAGACGCACCCCAATTCGATGATTTGACGATGCTTGGCCTAAGATACAACGGCCCCACCGCTTCTAACGAAGACGAGGAAGAAGACATGGAACGGCTCGTCATCGAAGCCAAGCGGGAGAATCTGCTTCAAGTCCAAGGATTCGTCGATGGGCTTTTGGAGCAACTGGACTGCCCGATGAAGACGCAGATGGCAATCGACGTCGCGGTGGAAGAAATCTTTGTCAATATCGCTAGCTACGCCTATGGAGATGGAACCGGCGAAGCGATCATCGAGGTCCGCGCCAAAGAAGACCCCCTGTCGGTCGAAATCACCTTCATAGACTCTGGAACCCCATACAATCCTTTGGCCAAAGAAGACCCGAACACGTCGCTATCCCTGATGGAACGGAAGAAAGGCGGACTAGGAATCTTCATGGTCAAGAAGAGCATGGATGACATGACGTATGAATATAGGGATGGCAAGAACATCCTGACCATAAAGAAAAAGCTCAATTAGCCATGGACACGGAAAAAGAACAGGCAGAACAATAAATTGTCTCTGCCTTAGGCATTATGGCAACCGTCCGTAATGCTTTTTTTCATAGACGGATGACAGCGTTTACGAAAAGGACAAGTTTTCATCGCCGCGCTTTGGCGGCAGAATCAGGTGAGCGATTGACGGGCTGGCGCTTTCATATAACGTTCGGCCTTTGGAAAATAGGGAGCACGGTGCGGGGAGTTCCAAGCGTAGAAAGTTTCTCTAGATTTAATCGAAGGAATTCAAATTATTAACCATATGGCATGAAATATCCTAACTCTGTTAGAGTCCCATGGTGAAATCGCGGTACGGATAGATGATTAGGCTTTCCCTGGGGTAAAGCGTCTTCCCATAAACAGCCGAAAGCACCATGAAAAACGTGTCCAAATCATCAAGGTGGTCCCGAAACGCGTCAAAGACGGTTTGACTTGCTTTGTTGAAATCAACGAGGATGTAGGAACGGTAGTTTTCCTTGGCAAATTGCTTCACCGCGGTGGACTTACCGATACGCCTCGCCCCTTCGATAAGCAAAGCTTTCTTACCGCTCGACTCCCGCTTCCACTTAAGAAGGGTTTCGGTGACCTTCCGTTTAAATACAATTTCCGG
>CAMORJ010000118.1 GCA_946623775.1 uncultured Bacillota bacterium
TTTTTCGCCGTTTCCTCTTCCTTCCAAGGCCTAGAAGATTTACAATAAGAGCAACAACAAAACCAGAGATCATATATTTATATATGTTTTTTGGGCCATAGAGCATATAAGGAGTGCCAATTCATGACCAACACCAACGAATTCCGTACACGTTGCAAAGACGAAATCGTCAAACTCGAGAAAGACAATTACGGAAGGGACATCTCCCACGAAGAGATCGAAATCGTCACGTTATCGTACGTTATGGGATTCATCAAGGGTATGTTCGTCGTAGCCAAAAACACCGAAGGCCGCATCTACGAGATCTCCTCGAACCCGAACACCAACAAACTCTACATCGACGTCTATATGAAAGAGGGCACCAAAGTCGTCAAAGTCGACTAATGCCCCCTCTAATTCAAGACCATCCAATCAGGAGAAACATATATGGAAACGCGCAATATACGCAATGTCGCTATTTTAGGCCATAAAGCCAGCGGCAAGACCACCCTTGTCGAAGCCCTCGCCTACACCGCGGGATTGATCCCCCAGAAGGGAACCATCGAAGGCAAAAGCACCATCTCCGACTACAACGCCGAAGAGCAAAAGCGCTTCTGCTCCATCCAGACCTCGATCATTCCGCTCAACTACGACAACCACCAGATCAACCTCCTCGACATCCCCGGCAACGATGACTTCATCGGCGAAGCCATCGGCGTCACCGGCATCGTCAAAGGCGCCGTCTTGGTAATCGACGCATCCGTCGGGCTCCAAGTCGGAACGATGAAGCATTACAGCATGCTCCGCAAAAGAGGCATCCCCACCTTCATCTTCGTCAATAAGATGGATAAGGAAGGCATCGAATTCGAGCAATTGCTCATGGATATCCGCGAGCAGCTCGGCAAGGAAGTCATCTCCTTCTGCTATCCGCTAGGCCACGAGAACGAATTCGATGGCTTCGCCAACGCCGTCGACCTCAAGGCCCACATCTACAATGGCCAAGTCTGCGAAGAAGCCGAAATCTATCCCGACAAGCGCGCCCGCGTCTTGGAACTCAACAACACCATCGTCGAGGAAGTCGCCAAAGTCGATGACGCCCTCATGGAGAAATTCTTCAATGGCGAAGCCTTCACCCAGGAAGAGATCCGCTCCTCCTTGCGCAAAGCCGTCCTCTCCGGAGAGCTCACCCCGCTTATCGTTGGCTCCGCCACGAAGAACATCGGCTGCCAGACGCTCCTCAACATGCTCATCTCCTACCTCCCGAGCCCAGAGGACCTCAAGCCGATCGACGCCGTCGACGAAAAAGGCAACGCCAAAATCGTCACCACCTCCATCGACGCCCCCGTCTCCGCTTACGTGTTCAAGACCACCGTCGACCCCTATGTCGGCATCGTCAATTACATCAAAGTATGCTCTGGCGTCCTCAAAGTCGGCGATGACGTCATGATCAACGGCGAGACCCAGAGAATCAGCTCCTTGTTCCGCATCTGCGGCAAGAACATGAACCCCATCAACGAATTGATCGCGGGCGATATCGGCGGCGTCACCAAGCTCGATAACGTCACCACGGGCACCACGCTTTCCTCCCCGAAGTCCATCACCATCTTCAAGAGCGCGAAATACCCCACCGCCGTCATCTTCAAATCCATCGTCTTGAAGAACAAGAACGATGAGAGCAAGCTCGGACCCGCCCTAGCGAAGATCCAGCTGGAGAACCCCGACTTCGAAGTCAAGCGCAACCACGAGACCAAGCAATTGCTTATCGGCGGCGTCAGCGATACGTTCCTTGCCTACGTCATCGAGAAGCTCCGCACCGTTTATAAGATCGAGCTCATCTCCGAGATGCCCAAGATCGTCTACCGCGAATCCATCAAAGGAACCGCAGAAGGCGATGGACGCTACGTCAAGCAATCCGGCGGCAGCGGCTTCTATGGCGTCGTCAAGATGCGCTTTGAGCCCTGCGAAGAAAACCAATTCGCCGAGGAGGTCTTCGGCGGAGCCGTTCCGAAGAACTACTTCCCCGCAGTCGAGAAAGGCTTCTTCGAGGCCACGACCAAGGGCTTGTTGGCGGGATTCCCCGTCATCGGCGTCCGCGGCGTCCTAGTCGATGGCAAATACCATCCAGTGGACTCCAACGAGCAAGCATTCCGCATGGCCGCCATCCTTGCCTTCAAGGATGCCTATCCGAAGTGCAAGCCGATCATCCTCGAACCGATCATCAGGATCTTCGTCCATATCGATTCCAAATACACCGGCAGCGTCCTCTCCGACCTCAATTCCCGCAGGGCACGCATCCAGAACATCGAAGAGAAAGAGCATGGCGCGCAGGAGATCGAGGCCTTGATCCCCGAAGCCGAGATCATCGACTACGCGACCAAGCTGAAATCCCTCACTCAGGCAAGCGGATTCTTCAATCGCGAGTTCTATCGTTACGAAGAAGTCCCGGCCTTCCTTAAGGACCAGGTCATCAGGGATAACGCAGTCGAACAACAATAAACCCTTTATTCCCTTGCAGAACCGAAGCGATGAGCGATCGTCGCTTCGGTTTTTTGCATGTCATCCGAACTTCTGAAGTCTCGTATTATTTGTCCGTAATGTCTAATATAGTAGACAAATATCATTGTTTTGCATATTTTATTGAACATTAAGAGGAATGTTATGGCAAAGACAGCGCCGATTATCTACCCTCGCGTAGAGCAAAGACTCCGCACCATGGGAGAGCAAATCAAACTTTCACGTCTAAGAAGGGAATTGACGGCGTCTTTGGTTGCGGAACGCGCCGGAATCACACGAACAACGCTTTCCCGAATCGAAAAGGGGAGCCCAAGCGTTTCTATAGGCGCTTATGCTGCGGTGCTTGCGGCGATTGGCGGCTTAGATAAGGACCTTCTATTGGTTGCCGCAGACGACGAGGTCGGGAGAACGTTTCAGGATCTTGGCCTGCTCACCAAGAAAAGAGGCAGGACGAAATGAGCGCCAAAGGGTTGCTGCAAGTCGCGCGCTATTTCCACTATGGCAGCGACGAAGCGGCATCCTATATCAAAGGTCTTCGCGAAGCCATCAAAAAAAGAGTTTGCCTCTTCCAGCAGCAAATCGGGAATTGAGGAGCAATTCGCTCGCGCTATGTTCAAATCCCTGATGCTATAAACATTCAATAATCGATACACGTCCACGTTATTTTCGTTCTTTTTGGAATATGA
>CAMORJ010000119.1 GCA_946623775.1 uncultured Bacillota bacterium
CCCTTCTGCATGCCGATAAGGCTTTATTCTAATCGAAATATAGGTCGCACGAATTGCAATGATACATCCCAGGGCCAACGAGGAAATCAACGTCGGAGCTTTTGCACTTCGGGCAGTCGGGCAAGCGAATGAGGAATCCGCCATTGATGGCTTCCAATTGCTCTTCGGTCAATTCGAAGCCTTCATCTTTGGCGAGCTGGAGCAGATCGCTGGTGCAGCTGCATGCTTTGACCTTGGCAATCTGATCTTCGGTTAAGCCCTTCAAGAACTCTTGTCTCATTACACTATTCTTCCTTGGTTCGACTAATATAACGCTTGCTCTGCCACAAAAGTGTCACTAAAACTAAAAACTCCATCGATTTGATTTATGTTTCAATTTCCCTCTTCAGAAGAATTATTGCAAAGCATCAAAGGAATTTATGAACGAAAAGCGCTTTGCGTTTGCTTAAGAATGCCTAGATATTGCGTCCCATTTCATACGCTTGGAGCAATTGGCCATTCCCCTCAATCTCGTTAGGACCATTCAGCCCACCGATGAACAGGGTCTTCTTGAGTTCGACTCCCTCAAAGCAATCGACCCAGCCTTGGAGCCCGCTGATCGCTTTTTCAGGAACATGGCTTTCCTCTTCTGCGGCAACTGCCAAAAAATAGATTTCCCTGAATTTGTAATCCCTCGAATACAAAGAGTTGGCCCTGTCGATCAACGTCTTCATCTGACCCGACATCTCATAGTAGTAAATGGGCGACGCCCAGACGATGACTTCGCTTTCGCACATCTTGTCAGCGATGGCGATGGCATCGTCGTCGATTACGCATTTATGCAGTTTTTGGCACGCTAGGCAACCGCGGCAAAACGCGATTCTTTTATCTTTCAAAGAGATGAATTCCACTACATGTCCCGCCTCTTTTGCCCCTTTTTCAAATTCGCGGGCCAGCCTTTCGGAATTGCTTCCGCTCCTGATGCTGGCGGAAATAATCAATACTTTCTTCATAGTCTACTCTCCTTTCAAAACGAACGAGACGGATGGCTTATTCAGCAGATCGTCCATCTCGGGCTGGCTTAGGTCGATGTGTCCAAGCTTTGTGTAAGACCAAGAGCTTTCATTGTAGAAAACCGATATGGCGTTGTCGTTATATCGAACGATATCGCCCGGGACCACATCCATCTGAACATCGCTTCTTGGGATAGAGGACCCAATGGGCCCGGTTTGCTCAAAACCCCCATATTCATGCATGCTTATGGTTAGGGGCAACATCTTTTCGAGGGCTTTTACCGATTCGTTGTCTTCCCATGACACGTTAAGCCCCCTATCATCGATCAGCAGTTTCATATCCGTCTCCTTTTTGATATATGCGTCAAGCCAATTTCCCACCTCTTCTTTGCTGGCGCTTGCGGAGAAGCGCCTCCCCTCCAGCCAATTGGCCTGAGGTGCGCTTTTGGCCAAATTGGCAGCGCTGCTGCCGATGGGGGAGCTTCCCGAGGTGCAGAACGGAAGGATCGTTTTGCCTGAAAAATCGTAAGACTCTATGAAAGAATATAGGATTTTAGGCGCTTGGCCCCACCAAATGGGATAGCCCAAAACGATGGTGTCGTATTGCGAGACATCGGCGAGGGAGGATTTGATTCTCGGCCTAGCGCTTTCGTCGTTTTGCTCCCTATTGGCCCGGCAATCGGAATTGTAATCGATGTCTTCCGCGGTATAGGCTTGCTCCGGGACGATCTCAAAGATATCGCTGCCCAAATGCTCTTGGGCGTAGGAAGCGATTTTCCTTGTGTTGGCGGTCACGGAGAAGTACGCGACCAGCACATCGCCATCGCCTACATCGATTACGGGATTGTTGGCGCCGCTTTCGCTTGCTGCTTTCGGCGAGCAGCCAGACAAAAGAAGCAAGGGGAGCGCAAAAGCGAATGTTCTATGCATGTTTACCTCCTAATGTATTTCTCGTCTTCTTCATCGATGAGCGATTGGTATTTCTCCACCTCCATATGGAGGTCGTATTTTTCCCTGAGCTCTTTGATTTTCCCCATCAGCGGGAGTTTGTGGTGCTTATCCAGCGCCTCTTGGTCCGCCCACGAGTCCACCAATAAAACGGATTCGCCTTCATCGGCGGGGAAAAAATATTCGTATCTGAGATTGCCTTCCTCTTGCCGAATCTGCTCAACGATTCCGGAGGAAACCATTTCATCGGCAAACCTCTTGGCGCTTCCATTGCTGCCTTTGTAGCGGATTAGCACAGTCAACATAACATTCCTCCAAGGGCTTTGCCTATATGTATTTGATCACTTTCGCGGGATTCCCGCCCACGACGGCATTGTCGGGAACGTCTTTGGTGACCACCGCCCCTGCTCCGACGACGCAATTCTCCCCGAGGGTGACGCCTGGGCAGATAATGGCCCCGATGCAGATCCAGGCATTCTTCTTGATGGTCACTTTCTTGAAATAGTATTTGTGATGGCGGTCATGCAGGTCATGGTTGACCGTGGCGATCCTGACGTCGGGACCGATCAATACGCCATCCTGGATCTCGATGATCCCAGGGGAAAGGAACGTCACGCCTTTGTTGATCGTGATGTTTTTCCCGAATCTTACCCGGCATCCATTGTCGCAATAAAACGGCGAGACTATGGAGACCGATTCATCCAATTCGGTTTGGAATAGCTCATTCAATAGATCCCGATAATCGGGGTCGGTCGGCCTTTTCGCGGATATTTTCAGACTCAAATCGTGGGAGCGGACGATTTCCTGCAGCCCATCTTCAAAATACGGCTCATCATCGCGGGCCGCGCCATATTTGTCTACGACTTCGAAAAAGCGATTCATATCCATGCACCTATGCTTTCCCCGACATTATAAAGCACGGCTTCGGCTTATTCCTGCGCCTTTTCCACTCCAAGGGTCAGGTTGAGCAAGTCGATGGTCAGCAGATAATGGCCTTAATAATTATATTTATTAAGGAACAATAATCCAATTTTTTGTCAATAATGCATCGGATTCAAAGCGAAGAAAAGCACACCCGCAGCATCGCGAGCGCGCCATCGCCGTCATGAGGCCATTCGAACGGCTATTGTTTTTCTTTCCAATATCTGAGGTTGGGAAGCATTCCCCT
>CAMORJ010000120.1 GCA_946623775.1 uncultured Bacillota bacterium
TTTCCACTTTCCAGCGGGAGGCAGTTGTCTTCGTTTTTGAGAAGGGTGAATCCTTCTTCGCAGATCTCGACGTTCAGATCAGAGCCTTTGTTTCCATACTCAGACTTGCTGATGATGTCGCCGATGAACCTGTCGTGGCGAGCAAGCACATTGGGGTCTAATTCCCCGCCCTTTGCTGCAGCGGCGCCAATCAGCATCGCTCCAGAAAGGAATGCAGCCCATAGAAGTTTGTTCTTCATGTATATCCTTTCTCCGTATGCCTGTCAAAAGAGTGCAAACGGTTTTAAACATGCGAAGAGCCGAGGAAGACGGCCAAGGCTAATCAACATGCTTTTGTGTATATCTCATTCTATGAGCGTATGGTTTTATGCGTGCATGACAAAGTTGCGATTTCAATGTGATTTACTAAAGACGAAAAAGCGGTTCGGAGCCAAAAACGAATTAGGTTAAAAGATTAATTTTTTAAGTTCGCGGCAAGTCATTCTTGCGGAAAACCGCATGAGAAAAACATGTCTTTGAAATCCAATAATATTCCGATTATTCCGCAAGAATGTTGTGCAAAATGCAAATAATGCGATTCGATTTTTGGAAACTTGGGCATTTTGCACAATTTCGGCGTCCGAAAATAGGCGATAAAAAATGAAGTGTCCTCAGGGATAGAATGACAAAAACGGGTCAAAATAATTCTTTGCTTAACTTATGAATCTGGGCCCGATTTCCAACTGCGGATCGCCCGTCTTGAGATGAGGTTGGGCCAAGGCTTGCGCGTAGCGATTTTTTGCGACTTTCATGATGTGATTTCCTTCGACTATTTGCCGACTTTGGAAAAGGAGTCGCAAAAGAATCGCGCGCTATGCGCATGATTTTCATTTAAAAATGAAGATTCTTTCTCTAAAATAACTGACGTATCCGCACAATTAGGAGGCAATTCATGGCTATTCGTCCGGAAGCAATCAAAGGCGTTGAAGCTATTTGCGACAAATTTGCGCAAGAGCCCAGCCCATTGATGATGATCCTCTCCGCCGTTCAGAAGGAATACGGTTACATTCCTCTGGAACTGCAGGAAGTGATTTCGGCCAAGACAGGCATCCCTGTCGCCGAAATCTATGGGGTCGTCACTTTTTATTCTTTCTTCTCCCTCAAGCCGAAGGGAAAATACGTCCTCGGCATTTGCTTGGGAACGGCCTGCTACGTCAAGAACTCGCAGCAAGTCATCGACAAATTCTCTACCTTGCTGGGCATCGGGCCCGGCGAGACTTCCTCCGATGGTTTGTTCACCATCGAGGCCGTCCGCTGCATCGGCGCCTGCGCCCTTGCGCCCGCTATGTCGGTCAATGGCAAGGTCTACCCGAAAGTCACCCCTGACATGGTGACCAAGATCATCGAAGAATATCGGGCAAAGGAGGCCGCATAATCATGGAGCGCATCACTTCCACTGAAATCCTCGACAGGGAGATTGAATCCTGTACCAAGGCTTTCCAAGCGAAACTCAATGGCGAAGGCGGCAAGCGCGCCGTCTGCGTCTGCGGCGGAACCGGCTGCATCGCCAACAACTCGATGGAGATCGAGGAAGAGCTTCGCCGCTTGGTCAAGGAATATGGCCTAGAAGACAAAGTCACCGTCAACCACGTCGGATGCTTCGGCTTCTGCTCCCAAGGCCCGTTCGTCAAGATCTTCCCCGAAGATACCCTCTACCGCGCCGTTAAGCTCACCGACCTCGAGCAGATCGTCAAAACCGATCTCGTCGAGGGCAAAGTCTGCGAGAACCTTCTCTACGTCGATCCCGTAACCAAAGAGAAAGTCGTTCGCCAAGACGATATCAATTTCTACAAGAAGCAAGTCCGCATCGCTTTGCACGGCTGCTCCCTTATCAACCCCGACCTTCTCGAAGAGGCCCTCGGCTATGACGCCTTCAAGGGCTTGAAGAGGGTCTTGACCACCATGACTCCTCAGCAAGTCATCGACGAAGTCATGGAGTCCGGCATCCGCGGCCGCGGCGGCGGCGGATTCCCGACTGCCCGCAAATGGCAATTCGCGGCCAACGTCAAATCCGATAAGAAATACATCGTCTGCAACGGCGACGAGGGCGACCCCGGCGCGTTCATGGACCGCTCGATCCTCGAAGGCAACCCCTTCGACGTCATCGAGGGCATGATGATCGCAGGCTATGCGTTCGGAGCCAATGAAGGCTACTTCTACGTCCGCGCCGAATATCCAGTCGCCGTCTCCCGTTTGCAGCGCGCGATCGAGGATATGGAAAAGGTCGGACTTCTCGGCGACAACATCCTTGGCACCGATTTCTCCTTCCGCGCCCATCTCCGTCTCGGCGCAGGCGCGTTCGTCTGCGGCGAAGAGACCGCATTGCTCAACTCCATCGAGGGCAAGCGCGGCATGCCTCGTCCCCGTCCGCCGTTCCCGGCCATCAAGGGACTTTGGGGCAAGCCGACCTGCGTCAACAACGTCGAAACCCTCGCCCAGATTCCGTTCATCCTCCGCGAAGGGCCCGCTGCCTACAACAAATACGGCACCCAGGGCTCCAAGGGCACCAAAGTGTTCGCCCTCGGCGGAAAGATCAATAACGTCGGCCTTGTCGAGGTTCCTATGGGAACCACCCTCCGCACCCTTATCTACGATATCGGCGGCGGCATCCCCGGCGGCAAGAAATTCAAAGCCATCCAGACCGGCGGTCCTTCCGGCGGCTGCTTGACCGAAGCCGACCTCGATACTCCTATCGACTACGAGACCCTCGTCGCCAAGGGATCCATGATGGGTTCCGGCGGCGCGATCGTCATGGACGAAGACAACTGCATGGTTGACGTCGCCCACTTCTATA